>CAUSQY010000081.1:0-5751 GCA_963533645.1 uncultured Streptococcus sp.
ACCTTGAAGGGCAAGAAGTTGCAGGTCTTGGAGAGAAACAACTGGCCAAGGTCCGCAACCAGCAAATCGGCTTTGTCTTTCAGCAGTTCTTTCTCTTGTCCAAACTCAATGCACTTCAAAACGTCGAATTGCCCTTGATTTACGCCGGAGTTTCAGCTTCAAAACGTCGGAAATTGGCTGAGGAATTTCTGGAAAAGGTTGAGCTAACGGAGCGCAGTCATCATTTGCCTTCCGAGTTATCAGGTGGACAAAAGCAACGTGTAGCGATTGCCCGTGCCTTGGTAAATAATCCCTCTATCATCCTAGCAGACGAACCTACAGGAGCCTTGGATACCAAGACAGGAAATCAAATTATGCAACTGTTGGTGGAGTTAAACAAGGAAGGGAAGACCATTATCATGGTCACGCATGAGCCTGAGATAGCTGCCTATGCTAAACGCCAGATTGTCATTCGTGATGGGTTCATCTCATCAGACAGTGCTCAGGTAGAAAAGGAGGAAAACTAAGATGCAGAATCTGAAATTTGCCTTTTCATCCATTATGGCCCACAAGATGCGTTCCTTCCTCACCATGATTGGGATTATCATTGGAGTTTCGTCTGTCGTCGTCATCATGGCTCTGGGAGACTCCATGTCTCGTCAGGTCAATAAAAACATGACCAAATCACAAAAGGATATCCATGTCTTTTTCTCTCCTATCAAGAGCAAGGACGGCTCCTTTACACAGAAACAATCTGCTTTGACAGTCAGTGGGAGAGAAGAGGATGTTCATGTTGAACCACCAAAACCACTGGAGTCTTGGGTCAAGGAGGCTGCTAAACTCAAAGGAGTAGACAGTTACTATGTCACCAACTCGACCAACGTTACCCTATCTTATAAGGATAAGAAGGTTGAACGAGCGACTCTGACAGGCGGAAATAGCACCTACATGAACGCAGTTGAAAATGAAATCGTTGCAGGTAGAAGTCTAAGACCACAAGACTACAAGGAATTTGCCAGTGTGATTTTGTTGGATGAAGAATTAGCCAAGAGTTTGTTTGATAGTCCAGAAGCTGCGGTTAATCAAGTCATCTCTGTCAATGAATTTAGTTACCGTGTGATTGGCGTTTATACTAGCAATGAAGCTAAAACTGCTAAAGCCTTTGGGATTGGTGGTCTTCCAATTACGACCAATATCTCTCTCGCAGCCAATTTTAATACTGATGAAATCTCGAACATCGTCTTTCGTGTCAATGATACTAGTCTAACTCAGACCTTGGGTCCAGAGTTGGCTCGAAAATTGACTGAGATTGCTGGTCTTCAGCAAGGGGAGTACCAAGTTGCGGATGCAACTGCCGCCTTCCAAGAGGTACAACAACTATTTGGTTTTATGACCACTGTTATCAGTGCCATTGCAGGAATCTCTCTCTTTGTCGGGGGAACTGGTGTTATGAATATCATGCTTGTTTCGGTGACAGAACGCACGCGTGAGATTGGTCTGCGGAAGGCTCTCGGAGCTACACGGGCTAATATCTTAGTACAGTTTTTGATTGAATCCATGATTTTGACCTTGCTAGGTGGTGTCATCGGTCTTGGGATTGCTGCTGGAATGACCATGTTAGCCGGAGTGCTGCTTCAAAACATGATTGCAGGTATCGAAGTTGGGGTTTCCCTCCCAATCGCTCTCTTTAGCTTGGCTGTGTCAGCCAGCGTTGGTATGATATTTGGAGTCTTGCCAGCCAATAAAGCCTCTAAGCTCGATCCAATCGAAGCCCTTCGTTATGAATAAGATATAGAGCAGAAAAAACAAGATGGACATTTGTCTGTCTTGTTTTTGTATGGATTTTCCTATCGAAAATCACTAAAAATATGATATAATGAAGTGTTAGAAAAACAGGTTTCATTTGCCTGGAAAGGAAAAATTATGTCTGAAAAGAATTTTTATATTACAACACCGATTTACTATCCATCTGGTAAACTTCATATCGGTTCTGCCTACACAACCATTGCTTGTGATGTCCTAGCTCGCTACAAACGACTCATGGGCTACGATGTCTTTTATCTGACAGGTCTGGATGAGCATGGTCAAAAGATTCAACAGAAAGCGGAAGAAGCTGGTATCACGCCTCAAGCCTATGTTGATGGTATGGCAGTTGGCGTCAAAGAACTCTGGAAATTACTCGATATCTCATATGATAAATTCATCCGTACAACTGATGATTACCATGAAAAAGTTGTAGCACAGGTCTTTGAACGCTTGCTTGCTCAAGATGATATCTACTTGGGCGAATATTCTGGTTGGTATTCAGTATCAGATGAGGAATTCTTTACAGAAAGCCAGCTTGCGGAAGTTTTCCGTGACGAAGCTGGAAATGTAACGGGTGGTATAGCTCCATCAGGTCACGAAGTAGAATGGGTTTCTGAAGAGTCTTACTTCCTTCGCCTCAGCAAATACCAAGACCGTTTGGTTGAATTTTTCAAATCTCACCCTGACTTCATCACTCCTGATGGTCGTCTCAATGAAATGTTGAAAAACTTTATCGAGCCTGGTTTGGAAGACTTAGCAGTTTCTCGTACAACCTTTACCTGGGGTGTCCAGGTTCCATCTAATCCAAAACACGTTGTCTATGTTTGGATCGATGCTCTTCTCAACTATGCGACTGCTCTTGGTTATGGTCAAGATGAGCACGGTAACTTTGATAAGTTTTGGAATGGAACAGTCTTCCACATGGTCGGAAAAGATATTCTCCGTTTTCACTCAATCTACTGGCCAATCCTTCTTATGATGTTGGATATCAAATTGCCAGACCGCTTGATTGCCCACGGTTGGTTTGTCATGAAAGACGGCAAGATGTCTAAGTCTAAAGGGAATGTCGTTTACCCTGAAATGCTGGTAGAACGCTATGGCCTCGATCCACTTCGTTACTACCTCATGCGTAGCCTTCCAGTTGGTTCAGATGGAACTTTCACTCCAGAGGACTATGTAGGCCGTATCAACTATGAATTGGCAAATGACCTAGGAAACCTCCTTAACCGTACGGTTTCCATGATCAACAAGTACTTTGATGGTCAAATCCCTGCCTATGTAGAGGGTGTAACAGAGTTTGATAATGCTCTTGCTGAGGTTGCAGAACAATCAATCGCAGACTACCATACACACATGGAAGCAGTTGACTACCCACGTGCCCTAGAAGCAGTATGGACTCTTATCTCTCGTACTAACAAATACATCGATGAGACAGCCCCATGGGTCTTGGCCAAGGATGAAGCCCTTCGTGACCAATTAGCAAGTGTGATGAGCCACTTGGCAGCTAGCCTTCGTGTTGTAGCACACTTGATTGAGCCCTTTATGATGGAAACCAGTCGTGCAGTCTTGGCTCAACTTGGATTGGCAGAAGTTGCTAGCCTTGAGAACTTGAACCTAGCTGACTTGCCATCAGGTGTGAATGTTGTGGCCAAAGGAACACCAATCTTCCCACGTCTGGATATGGAAGAAGAAATCGCCTATATCAAGGAACAAATGGAAGGAAATAAACCAGCTGTCGAAAAAGAATGGAATCCAGATGAAGTTGAACTTAAACTCAACAAGGATGAAATCAAGTTTGAAGACTTTGACAAGGTTGAAATCCGTGTCGCAGAAGTCAAAGAAGTTTCTAAAGTGGAAGGTTCTGATAAGTTGCTCCAATTCCGCCTAGATGCTGGTGATGGTGAAGATCGTCAAATCCTCTCAGGAATTGCCAAATACTATCCAAACGAACAGGAATTGGTCGGTAAGAAAGTACAAATCGTTGCCAACCTCAAACCACGCAAGATGATGAAAAAATATGTCAGCCAAGGGATGATTCTCTCAGCTGAACATGATGGCAAACTAACCCTTCTCACAGTTGATCCAGCTGTACCAAATGGAAGTGTGATTGGGTAAAAGCAAAAAACCAACGTTAGACACGTTGGTTTTTCTTGTTATGCGAGAGATTTTCTAAGAAGTGGTCCATCTCCTTTTGCGACTTGAGGACAATTACTTTCTCAGGGTAGGTTTCTTGAACCCGTTGATAGCGTTCTTTAGCATTCTTTGTCCGCCCATCCCAGAGAATCCATCGGATAAACGCCCAGTCAAAGCGTTCAGGACAGCCTGCTGCCATACTTTCTCTGACCTTGCCTCGGTATGTGAGATACCGTTTAAAGGCTCGAAAGAGACAAGTCCATGGGGAAAAGTTGAGAAAGATGATTTGGCCAGCTTCCAGCATTCTTTCTTCATAGCAACACCAAGAGTAGTTGCCGTCGATGACCCAAGCTTCGTGCTTTGTGAGAAAGTTTTTCATCTCGGTCAACATCCATTCGTGGTCACTGTCTTGCCAACCAGGTTGAAATTGAAGTGTATCCATATGCAGTTTGGGGATGGAGTAGTAGTTTGACAACTTTTCAGCTAGAGTTGACTTGCCGGCTCCAGAATATCCTATGATTGCGATTTTCATTTTCTACCTTTTCTAATTAGAAGACAAAAAAACAGCCTCTATGGACTGTTTCTTATTTAGCAAGTTTAGCTGAAAGACGAGCTTTATCGCGGCTTGCTTTGTTTTTATGAATCAAACCTTTAGTTTCTGCTTTGTCGATAGCTGAGCTAGCAGCACGGAAAAGTTCTTCAGAAGGGTTTGCTTCGAAAGCTTTGATAGCAGTACGCATAGCTGATTTTTGAGCTGAGTTTTTTTCGTTTTGTTTAACGTTCAATTCAGCGCGTTTGATAGCTGATTTAATGTTTGCCAATGTTCTTACCTCCATATTTACTAACTATACCATTATATCTGAAAACTTAGGTTTTGACAAGGGGAAATTATTTTTTTAGGTAAATTTCATCGATTTCATGGTTTTTGGTCTTGTGTAGAATGACCTCGGCGCGATTCCTTGTCGGTTCGATATAGTTTTGTAGATTTGTGAGATTAATACTGGTCCAAACTTGATGTGCAAAGGCTTCAACTTCTCCAATTGGCATTTGCGTAAAACGGTGGTAGTAGCTGTTGGGATCATTTTGGGCAAAGCTGAGTAGTTTTAAGAAACGATCCAGATACCAGCTTTCAATGTCCTCGACAGCAGCATCCACATAGATGGAGAAATCAAAGAAATCAGTGATGTAAAGACGCTCATTTTGAGGATTTTGAAAGACATTAATCCCCTCTACAATGACAAAGTCAGCAGCTTTGACACATTGTTTCTCCCCAGGAACGATGTCATACACTTCATGAGAATAGACAGGAATATCGACATCTTGGCCATTTTTTAGGCGATCAAGAAAATTCAGCAAGGCTTCCATATCATAACTTTCAGGAAAACCTTTGCGATTTAAGATACCTTGGTCTATCAAGGTTTGATTGGGATAGAGAAAACCGTCAGTTGTCACCAATTCTACAGTAGCATCTGGGAGAGTGCGTGATAGTAGAATCTGAATCAAGCGACTAGTAGTCGATTTCCCCACAGCAACACTACCAGAAACCCCAATGATAAAAGGCTGAGATTTGCTTTCGCGTTGGAGAAAAATTCCTTTTGAAAATGCCAAATCATCCTTGGTGCGCTTGTAAATATGGATAAGATGAACTAGGGGAAGATAGACATCTGTTACGTCCTGCAGACTAATCTGGTCATTGAAACTCTTGATGGATTCTAACTCTTCCTCTGTCAAGGGAGGGGTTGTTTTGCGATGCAATGATTGCCAAGTCTGGCGACTGATTTTTTCAAAATGTAAAAATTCGTTGGTCATTTGTTTTCCCCTAGATATTTTGTT
>CAUSQY010000082.1:0-5655 GCA_963533645.1 uncultured Streptococcus sp.
ACAAGGAAGAAGAATATTTACATGAGATGCACTTGAAAGGTTGGAGATATAGAACTAACCGTTTTGGTTTTTTCTATTTTGAACAATGCCAACCAGATGATGTCATCTATCATATCTATGATTCTAGATTTCTTAAAAAGTATAAGCATGAACTCCAAGATTTTAGAAATAGTGGTTGTGAATTGATAGAAACAGGTTTTTGTTCAATTCTTCGTAAACCAACTTCTGATAGATTTTCAGAGGAGAAAGTCTATAAGCATAATGGTCTTAGATGGGAAGTTATGCGGTCCAGACTTCGTTCCTGTATAGCCACTTTTTCAGGTGGTCTTGTTGTTTGCATGAGTTTGTATCGAGAAAATTTGTCTCGGCCTTTCTTTATTATTTTCGTTTTATACGCTTGCTTGATTTCTTATCTAATCTATGGTTTTTTCAGACTTAAAAGGAAATACCAAGTAGATGAGAAGTAAGTTTCTAGGTCTGTAGACTGATTTTTAGCACTCTTGGTAAAAGAGTGCTAATTTTTTGAGTTTTTGTCTTGACATTCTCTTTTAAGGGTGTATAATAGAATCATAAGTTAGCACTTGAGTGTATCGAGTGCTAATCGATCAGACAGAGAGGAGTGATGAGATGGTTACAGAGCGTCAGCAGGATATTTTAAATCTGATTATTGACATCTTTACCAAAACGCACGAACCTGTCGGATCCAAGGCGCTACAAGAATCTATCAATTCTAGTAGTGCTACCATTCGTAATGACATGGCGGCTCTAGAGAAGCAGGGTTTGCTTGAGAAGGCTCATACCTCAAGCGGTCGGATGCCAAGTGTTGCTGGTTTTCAGTACTATGTGAAACACTCGCTGGCTTTTGACAGACTGGCTGAAAATGAGGTATATGAGATTGTCAAAGCCTTTGATCAGGAATTCTTCAAATTGGAGGATATTCTGCAAGAAGCTGCTAATCTACTGGCAGACCTGAGTGACTGCACGGTAGTAGCACTGGATGTTGAACCGAGCAAGCAACGGTTGACAGCCTTTGATATCGTTGTTTTGGGGCAACATACAGCTTTGGCAGTATTTACCCTAGACGAGTCCCGAACGGTTACCAGTCAATTTCTGATTCCAAGGAACTTCTTGCAGGAAGATTTGCTGAAACTGAAGAGCATCATTCAGGAACGTTTCCTCGGTCACACCGTTCTAGATATTCACTACAAGATTCGGACGGAGATTCCGCAGATTATCCAGCGTTACTTTACAACAACGGACAATGTCATGGATCTCTTTGAACACATTTTTAAAGAAATGTTCAACGAAAACATTGTGGTGGCGGGCAAGGTCAATCTCTTGAATTTTGCCAATCTAGCAGCCTATCAGTTCTTTGACCAACCGCAAAAGGTGGCTCTGGAGATTCGTGAGGGTCTGCATGAAGATCAGATGCAAAATGTTCGTGTTGCGGACAGTCAGGAATCCTGTCTAGCTAACCTAGCAGTGATTAGCAGTAAATTCCTCATTCCTTATCGAGGTTTTGGAATTCTAGCGATTATCGGTCCGGTCAATCTGGATTACCAGCAATTGGTCAACCAAGTCAATGTGGTCAATCGTGTTTTGACCATGAAGTTGACAGATTTTTATCGCTACCTCAGCAGTAATCATTACGAAGTAAATTAATTTTGAAATCATTAAAGGAGGCGAAAATGGCCCAAGATAAAAAAAACGAAGAAATGAAAGAAGAGGAAGTTGTGGAAACAACTGAAGAAACAACTCCTGAGAAGTCTGAGTTGGACTTGGCAAATGAACGCGCGGATGAGTTTGAAAATAAATACCTTCGCGCTCATGCAGAAATGCAAAATATTCAACGCCGTGCCAATGAAGAACGTCAAAACTTGCAACGTTATCGTAGTCAGGACTTGGCAAAAGCAATTTTACCGTCGCTTGACAACATAGAACGTGCACTAGCAGTTGAAGGTTTGACAGACGACGTCAAAAAAGGATTGGGGATGGTGCAAGAGAGCTTGATTCACGCTTTGAAAGAAGAAGGAATCGAAGAAATCGCAGCTGACGGTGAATTTGACCATAACTACCATATGGCCATCCAAACTCTCCCAGCAGACGATGAACACCCAGCAGACACCATCGCTCAAGTCTTCCAAAAAGGCTACAAACTCCATGACCGCATCCTACGCCCAGCCATGGTAGTAGTATATAACTAGGCAATAGAGCTTAAAAATTTTGTCCGAAATGACAATAAACTATGAAGAAAGATAAAAAATTATTCAGCTTTGCAATAGTGAGCGAAGCGAACCATTGGCGATACTCTTCGCCGTGGCGTTATTTGCGCAAACTTTGAGACCTTAGGCTCAAAGTTTAGTCAAAGAGATTGACGAAGTCAAGCTCTGACGGCGTCGCCACTTAAGAAGAGTATCAAAAAGAAAATAGAAAATTAACTAACAAGGAGAAAAACACATGTCTAAAATTATCGGTATTGACTTAGGTACAACAAACTCAGCAGTTGCAGTTCTTGAAGGAACTGAAAGCAAAATCATCGCAAACCCAGAAGGGAACCGCACAACTCCATCTGTAGTATCATTCAAAAACGGAGAAATCATCGTTGGTGATGCCGCAAAACGCCAAGCAGTTACAAACCCAGATACAGTTATCTCTATCAAATCTAAGATGGGAACTTCAGAAAAAGTTTCTGCTAACGGTAAAGAATACACTCCACAAGAAATCTCAGCTATGATTCTTCAATACTTGAAAGGTTACGCTGAAGAATACCTTGGTGAGAAAGTAACGAAAGCGGTCATCACAGTTCCAGCTTACTTCAACGATGCTCAACGTCAAGCAACTAAAGACGCTGGTAAAATTGCTGGTCTTGAAGTAGAACGTATCGTCAACGAACCAACTGCAGCAGCTCTTGCTTACGGTTTGGACAAGACTGACAAAGAAGAAAAAATCTTGGTATTTGACCTTGGTGGTGGTACATTCGACGTATCTATCCTTGAATTGGGTGACGGTGTCTTCGACGTATTGTCAACTGCAGGGGACAACAAACTTGGTGGTGACGACTTTGACCAAAAAATCATCGACCACTTGGTAGCAGAATTCAAGAAAGAAAACGGTATTGACTTGTCTACTGACAAGATGGCAATGCAACGTTTGAAAGATGCAGCTGAAAAAGCGAAGAAAGACCTTTCTGGTGTAACTTCAACACAAATCAGCTTGCCATTTATCACTGCAGGTGAGGCTGGACCTCTTCACTTGGAAATGACTTTGACTCGTGCGAAATTTGACGATTTGACTCGTGACCTTGTAGAACGTACAAAAGTTCCAGTTCGTCAAGCTCTTTCAGATGCAGGTTTGAGCTTGTCAGAAATCGACGAAGTTATCCTTGTTGGTGGTTCAACTCGTATCCCAGCCGTTGTAGAAGCTGTTAAGGCTGAAACTGGTAAAGAACCAAACAAATCAGTGAACCCTGATGAAGTTGTTGCCATGGGTGCTGCGATCCAAGGTGGTGTGATCACTGGTGATGTGAAAGACGTTGTCCTTCTTGACGTAACACCATTGTCACTCGGTATCGAAACAATGGGTGGAGTATTTACAAAACTTATCGATCGCAACACTACTATTCCAACATCTAAATCACAAGTCTTCTCAACTGCAGCAGACAACCAACCAGCCGTTGATATCCACGTTCTTCAAGGTGAACGCCCAATGGCAGCAGATAACAAGACTCTTGGACGTTTCCAATTGACAGATATCCCAGCTGCACCTCGTGGAATTCCTCAAATCGAAGTAACATTTGACATTGACAAGAACGGTATCGTATCTGTTAAGGCTAAAGACCTTGGAACTCAAAAAGAACAAACTATTGTCATCCAATCTAACTCTGGTTTGACTGATGAAGAAATCGACCGCATGATGAAAGATGCAGAAGCTAACGCTGAAGCAGATAAGAAACGTAAAGAAGAAGTAGACCTTCGTAACGAAGTAGACCAAGCAATCTTTGCGACTGAAAAGACAATCAAGGAAACTGAAGGAAAAGGCTTCGATGCAGAACGTGATGCTGCCCAAGCTGCCCTTGCTGACCTTAAGAAAGCGCAAGAAGACAACAACTTGGACGACATGAAAGCAAAACTTGAAGCGTTGAACGAAAAAGCTCAAGGCCTTGCTGTTAAACTCTACGAACAAGCCGCAGCAGCACAACAAGCTCAAGCAGGAGCAGAAGGCGCGCAAGCAACAGGAAACGCAGGCGATGACGTCGTAGACGGAGAGTTTACTGAAAAGTAACTCGTTAAGAATGAGGAATCACTAAAGTGATTGTCATTCTACTGCAATCGCTATGGCGACTTGCTAAAAGCCTTACTCGTTCAAAAAAAGTATAATCGACTTTGCTTTTGAATGTCGTAATGATAGGAAGAAATCCAGAGGTTGCAACCCAGCCTCTGTTTTTCGGTAAAATAGAGGGAATATGTTTATTAAAAAATTTATACTTCTTTTTAAAAGTCATTGGGAACTACTTGTTTTTGAATTTATTCCTATAACGATATATGTTGTTGCTTCCTATTTTATTGATAAGAATACAACACAAAATGATATTATACTATCCATAATATTTTCGCCTGAATTTGTTGTTGCAGTGCTGATTGCAATTGGAGCAATTTATTCGTGGCTTCAAGCAAAAGAAAAATCGGATTATGAAAAGAAATTACAAATCTTAAAGGATATTGATATTATTCGTGAGTTTTATAAAGATAGAGAAGATGAACTTGAAATTATTAAGCAGTGCCAATCACAGATTAAGAAGATGAAAAAAGAAACTGAAAATTTCTCGAATGAATTTTTAGGTACCTATTTAGATTATGTTAGTAGTAAATTTGAGAATAATGATTCTAATGATTTCCCTATAGAATATGACGTATATGATTCAAACCATCATGTAATAGAATCTAAAAATCAGGATGAGAATAAAGTATCTAGCAAAGTAATATCTCTTTCTGAAATAAAAACAATGATTGCCTCAAAAGAGAAGACAAATAATATGTATGTTCGATATAGTAAAAACTATATGGGATCATCAATAGACTCTGTAGAAAGATGGAAGACTTGGTATACTTTAAGACAAAATATGCTTGATGGTATTAAAGATGATGATAAGGTTATATTTTTTACGAAAGGAGGTAGATCGTATCAAGGCTGTGAAATAACAGGTATGGAGTTGAAGAGGTTAATAAAGGAGGTTCCTGTGCGTAATAGTAAAAATGGAAATCTACAATATGATTTTTACATATCTAAAAATGATGTTATTTCTTGTGAAAATGCAAATGGTAATAATATAAATTTATCGGATTATGGAGTTACAGAATTGAATTTGACTTATCTAAATAATAAAATCTAATTCTTTCAAAAGTAAAAGAAAGGAATTGAACCCGACCTAAATCGAGGTTTGATTCAAAATATCAATAGAAAGGAATAAGGGGGTTCGAGTAACTGAACACGGGTTCCCAAAATTCTGATTCAATATAAAAGAAAGGAATTGAACCCGACATAGATTGAGGTTTCGTTCCGCAATATTAACAGAAAGGAATAAGGGTGTTCATAATTGAACCCGAGCGGAAAGCTTGGAAATTAGATAAACCTCCTAAGAAATCAGGATTTCTTGTC
>CAUSQY010000083.1:0-5514 GCA_963533645.1 uncultured Streptococcus sp.
TTTCTATGTTTTAAGCATTTTGCCAATTTTCTTGGTCTTCTTTAAAGCGTTTTAGGAGGTCGAGCCCTTCTGGTGTGATGTAACCTTCTTCTTGGGCTAAGTGGATGAGCTCGCTATAGTTAGATAGTGTCACCAATTTGACACCAGCATCCGCAAAGTTCTTATCTGCTTTTGGCAATTGATAACTGAAAATCGCTACGACACCAAGAACATCGGCTCCTTCACGTTTAGCAGCTGCTACGGCTTCAAGAACAGACCCACCAGTTGAAATGAGGTCTTCAACAACAACCATCTTTTGCCCCTGAGCTACGCGACCTTCGATTTGGTTCCCAGCTCCGTGGTCTTTTGGTTTGCTGCGGATGTAGGCAAAAGGCAAGTTCATCTTGTCAGCAATGATAGCTCCGTGAGGAATCCCTGCTGTCGCTGTTCCTGCAATCACTTCTACTTCTGGAAATTCTGCTTTAATAGCTTCCACAAAACCATTTTCAATCAAGCTACGAGTTTCAGGATAGGCAAGCGTCACACGGTTGTCAGTATAAATCGGTGACTTGATACCAGATGCCCAAGTGAAAGGCTCCTCTGGTTTGAGGTAAACGGCTTGGATTTTCAAGAGGTGGCTAGCGATATCTTTAGCAAGTGTCATAGTATTCTCCTTTTGTTTTTATAATCTATTTCTTTAATTTCTGTCTTGGTTCCATTCATCCTTGATAGCATGATAAGCTGCAACAGGATCCTCAGCTTGGGTAATCGGACGTCCTACTACGATATAGTCACTACCGATTTGATAGGCATCCGCTGGTGTCATGACACGTTTTTGGTCTCCAACCGCAGCTCCCGCTGGACGAATACCTGGTGTCAGACAGATAAAATCTGGATTAGTGGCCTGCTTGATGAGTTGCACTTCCTGAGCTGAACAAACCACACCGTCTAAACCTGCTTCAGCTGTCTTCTTGGCATAGTGAATCACAGACTCTTGCAGGCTGCTTTGGATATTTTGAAAATCCTGCATCTGGCTTTCCGACGTTGATGTCAGCTGGGTCACAGCGATCAATTTGGCTTGTGTCCCCAGACCTTCACGCGCAGCCTTCATCATCTCCACACCACCAGCAGCATGAACATTTGTCATGTCTACACCAAGCTGAGATAAGACCTTCATAGCCGATTTAACTGTATTGGGAATGTCATGTAGCTTGAGATCCAAAAAGACACTATGCCCCAGTGACTTCAAATAACGGACAACTTCTGGACCTTCCGCATAATAAAGCTCCATCCCTACTTTTAGATAAAGACTTTCTTCTGCTGGGAAAAGAGATAAAAATTCCTTGACCGCCTCAAAACTAGGAAAATCAAGAGCAATAACTGGACGATGTTCTCGCATAGGTTTCTCCTTTTACCTTTGCTAGTGAGAGAGTCTGGGCAACAGAAGCCACGAAAAAAGGAACCTGCCAACAGCAAGGTTCCACGAAAAATGGGTAGTCTCCACCCTTTCACCGTCTAACCTTAGCTGCCTCTCTGGACTGCTTTAAAGGTTTTTTACTATTCTATTATTTATAGAGGAACTTGTCAAGTAAAAACTCGAAACTGGACTTTTATACCATTCAAAATCAAGAGGAAAAGTTAGTCTAACGACTCTGTGATTGCTGGCTCGTTTGGCTTTGATTTCCCTGTTCTTCTTGTTTTTTCTTTTCTTCTTCCTGTTTTTTCTTCTCAGCTTCCTTGGCCTCTTGTTTGGCTTTTTCCTCAGCCTCTTCTATCAGTTTATCCGCTATAGTATAGCTGTATACTCCAGCTTCCATATCGACTACACTTGGTTCAGATAATTGTGGCTTGATTTTGCTGTAATAAGGCAATTTCTTGCTCAATTCTGATAGGGGAACCAAAACCTCATCTGTATCCAGCATGGTAATTTTTAAAAGATCTGCTGTTGCCTTGCTCGGTGCTAATTCGATTTTCTGGATTTGACTCTTGATATCCTCACTGATGGTAGACAATCCTGTTATCAGCTTTTTCACCTGCTGCTCATCGTTAAAGGTAACTGTCAGATAAGTCTCAGGCAAGTTTAAGCGATCAACAGGAGTTGACTCTACTGTACCACTAGACAGAATAGGATAATGTTCTTCACCAGACACATAATAACCAACAATATCAAATTCCTTAACCTCAATCGTAAAGTTAGTCGGAAATTGATAGTTAATCTTCGCTGATTCTATCCAATGATTGGACTTGATTCGCTCAGCGTATGTTTCCTTATCCAACAATAGGGCTAAAGTATAGTCGCTATCTTGAATTCCAGAAGCCTGTTTGATGTCATCCGCATGCGTGTTACTATTTCCCTTAACCTCGATATTTTTGATGGTCGAAAGTGGCGTCAATAGATAGACTGAAAGAAGGAGGACCAGGACACTGGGTACCAAGATACTCACAGCTCGCCAAATATGAACAGGCGCAATTTTAGGCTTGGCAGGTTTTTCTGGTTTCTCTGGTTTTTCTTTTTTCTTCTTCTCTTTTTCCTCTTTGACTTTTCGGTCAACCTTTTGAGATTTTTCTTCTTTTTCGGATGGTTCCTTGCTTGTACTTGAGGCTTCCTCATCTGACTCACTCGATGATTTCTTGGATTCCTCCAATAGTTTCGAGTTGGCTTCCTTACGAGCTTGTTTTTCCTTTTCCTTCTCTTCAGCTAGGGCAGCTTCTTCCTCAGCCTTCTTCTTCAGGTATTCCTGGTTTCGTTTCTGCCATTCAGACAATTCTTGCTTCTGGTTTGATTCTTTTTTCTTATCCTTTGACATTGATATTCCTTATGCTAGGTCTTTTCTTAATAGATCGTAAAAATCTGCAAGAGATTTCAATTCAGTCGAAGCTTTCATGCTAGCTTGGTACTGATCCTTGTGACTAAGCAAGTGACTGAGTTTTTCCTCCAAGCTTTCCAAGGTCAAGTCACTTTCTTGAAGTTCTTCTGCGTAGCCTTTCTTAACAAAGTAGGCTGCATTTTCAATCTGGTCTCCTCGACTTGCTTCACGACCCAATGGTACGATGAGATGAAGTTTTGCCATGGCCAAGAGTTCGAAAATCGTATTGGCACCGCCACGCGTTACCACCACATCTGCCATCTCCATCAAAGGTTGATAGAGATCCGTCACATAATCAACACGAAAGAGATTTTGACTCAACTCATTGAGGCTAGAATCTCCAGTGAGATTGATAATATTGTAGCGCTCTGTCAGTTCTTGCTTATGATCTGTCACCAATTGGTTAAATACACGAGCTCCTGCAGAACCACCAACAAATAATACCGTTGGCAATTTAGGATCAAAGTGGGTTTGGATATCCACCAATTCATCTGGTTCTAGGGTGTTTTGGTCTGAAACCTTGGTCACTGCCCCCACATGCTCGACTTTTGCGAGGCCAGCAGCCTGCTCAAAGGTTGAATACATCTTGGTCGCAAATTTATAGGCAATTTTATTGGCCAAGCCCATAGAAAGGTCAGATTCATGAATAAAGACTGGCACTCCTGACACTCGCGCTGCGATAACCGGCGGTACAGAGACAAATCCTCCCTTAGAAAAAAGAGCCTGTGGACGCAGTCGTAACATGATAAAGAGCGATTGGACAATTCCCCAACCAACTTTGAAGACATCCAGCATATTTTGCCAAGAGAAATAGCGACGCAATTTTCCAGTCGCAATGGAATGGAAGGTGACATCTAGACCCGACTTGAGGATTTCTTGGTGTTCGATACCACGCTTATCCCCAATATAGTGGACTTCCCAGCCATCTTCGATGAACTTGGGCATTAACAAAAGATTGAGGGTCACGTGTCCAACCGTCCCCCCACCTGTAAAGACAATTTTTTTCATATTATTCCTTTAACTCCGCTACTGTGTCGATAAAGAGGTCGCCACGTACTTCAAAGTTAGCATACATATCCCAGCTGGCATTGGCAGGACTGAGAAGAACCACATCTCCTTGAGTCGCAAGCTCATAGGCCTTGCGGGTCGCATCTGCAATATCAGTCGCATCCACATAAGTCACACCAGCCTTATCTGCTGCCCGTTTGACACGTTCTGCAGACTGACCGAGGATGACCATCTTCTTGAGCCCAGTAATATCTGGCACCAATTCGTCAAACTCATTGCCACGGTCCAAACCACCTGCAATCAAAATGACCTTGCTGTTGTCAAATCCTGACAAGGCTTTTTGAGTAGCCAAGATATTGGTTGATTTACTGTCGTTATAGAATTTGACACCCTTGATTTCATCCACAAATTGGAGACGGTGTTTGACACCACCAAAGGCTGAAAGAGTTTCCTTGATGGTTTGGTTGTCTACACCACGAAGCTTGGCAACAGCAATGGTCGCAAGGGCATTTTCTACATTGTGGCTACCTGGAACACCGATTTCACTCGCTGCCATGACCACTTCTCCACGGAAGTAGAGTTGACCATCTTCCAGATAAGCTCCATCAACCTTTTCCTGTGTTGAAAATGGTACTACAGTAGCTTGTGTTTTAGTAGCTAATTCTTTTGCCAAGTCTTGGTTAAAGTTCAAGACAAGGAAATCAGCTGCTGTCATCTTGTTCTGGATATTCCACTTAGCTGCCACATACTCCTCAAAAGAACCATGATAGTCGATATGAGTTGGCATGAGGTTGGTAATAACCGCAATCTCAGGATGGAATTCTTGAACACCCATCAGTTGGAAAGAAGAAAGTTCCATGACGAGCGTGTCCTTGGCTGTCGCAGTTTGAGCCACTTGACTAGCAGGATAGCCAATATTCCCTGATAAGAGACCATGTTGACCAGCAGCAGTTAAAACTTCCCCAATCATCGTCGTTGTGGTTGTTTTCCCATTTGAACCAGTGATACCGATAATTGGCGCTTCTGAGATTAAATAAGCCAATTCCACCTCAGTCAGGACTGGAATCCCCTTTGCCAATGCCTTTTCAATCATGGGATTGCTATAAGGGATACCTGGATTTTTCACCATCAGAGCGAAATCTTCATCCAAGAGCTCCAAAGGATGCCCACCAGTGACAACCTTGATTCCCTCTTCTAGCAAGCTTTGCGCAGCAGGATTTTCCTCAAAAGGCTTGCCGTCATTTACTGTCACAATAGCACCCAACTTGTCTAACAAACGGGCTGCAGACTCACCAGACTTAGCCAAACCTAAAACAAGTACTTTCTTATTTTTAAATTGATCGATTACTTTCATGTCTCAAACTCCATTTCTACTCCTACTATTTTACCATTTTTATGGAAATAAAAAAGCCACAAAGTGTATTTGTGACTCTTTCTTCTAACTTAATATTCTTTTATCATCTATGAGATAAATCAGTAACTCGAATAACTTGGTCCACTTGTTCCCAAATCAGAGGATTGTGGGTCGCAATAATTATGGTCCGATTCGGATTTTTTAAAGATTCTAGAATAGAAAGTAATTCTTCAGAGTTTTTGGGGTCTAAGGAAGCGGTTGGTTCATCTGCGAGAATCAAAGGTGGATCCTTTAAAATTATCTTCG
>CAUSQY010000084.1:0-5508 GCA_963533645.1 uncultured Streptococcus sp.
ACTATCTGAGCGCTTTACGAGTCGCCAGCGATGACAAGTCAGCTGATAAGGGGGTTCTGGTCGTCATGAACGATGAAATCCACGCGGCCAAGTACGTAACCAAAACCCATACGACAAACGTCGGGACCTTTCAAACCCCAACACATGGACCACTTGGCCTCATCATGAAGCAAGAAATCCTCTACTTCAAAACGGCTGAACCTCGTGTCCGATTTAATCTCGAGCATATTCAAGGTCTGGTTCCCATCATCTCTGCCTATGCAGGTATGACAGACGAGCTGATCGATATGTTAGACTTGGAACAGCTGGATGGCCTAGTCATTCAGGCCTTCGGAGCAGGTAATATCCCCAAAGAAACAGCTCAAAAGTTGGAAAATCTCCTCCAAAAAGGAATCCCAGTCGCCTTGGTCTCACGTTGTTTTAATGGCATTGCTGAACCTGTCTACGCCTACCAAGGTGGGGGGGTTCAGTTGCAAGAGTCTGGCGTTCTCTTTGTCAAAGAACTCAACGCTCAAAAAGCTCGCCTCAAATTATTAATTGCCCTTAATGCTGGACTAAAAGGACAAGCCTTAAAAGACTATATGGAAGGCTAATCCTCTTCGAAATTCTCTTCAAACCACGTCAGCGTCGCCTTACCGTATATATGTTAATTACTTCGTCAGTTTCATCTACAACCTCAAAGCAGTGCTTTGAGCAACCTGCGGCTAGCTTCCTAGTTTGCTCTTTGAGTTTCATTGAGTATAACTCCTTCTCTAGAAAGCAAATCAGGAAATCTTCACGATTCCCTGATTTTTTCTATTTACGTTTTCGTGTGGAGCGGCGTTCTGTCAAACCATGAGGTAAGAGAACTTCACGTTCTTCCAATTCTTCCTTATGCATAATCTTAGTCAACATACGCATACTGATAGCGCCTAGGTCATAAAGAGGTTGGGCAATAGTAGTCAAGTTTGGACGAGTGAATCGTGCAATCTGAGAGTCATCTGTCGTAATGATTTCAAACTCTTCTGGCACAGACACACCGTGGTCAGCCAAACCATTTAGGACACCTGCTGCCAATTCATCACCTGTTACAACTGCGGCTGTAGCTTGTGATGAAATCAAGCGTTCTGCCAAGGCATAGCCATCGTCATAGCTGTATTTTGATTCAAAGACCAAGCCCTCGCTATAAGAATGTCCAGCTTTTTTCAAGGCTTCCTTATAACCAATCAAACGAACCTTGCCATTGATATCATCGACGAGTGGTCCACTCACAAAAGCAATTTTCTCATTTTCTTTGAGAAGATAGCTCACAGCATCAATCGTTGCTTGTTTGTAGTCGATATTTACACTTGGAAGTTGGTGTTCTACATCCACAGTACCAGCAAGAACAACCGGTGTCCGTGAACGAGAAAACTCTGAACGAATCTTTTCAGTCAAGTGATAGCCCATAAAGATAATCCCATCGACTTGTTTTGAAAAGAGAGTGTTGACCACTGAAACTTCCTTTTCATCATCCTCATCACTATTTGCTAGGACAATGTTATACTTGTACATTTCAGCAATGTCATCAATCCCCTTAGCAAGTGTTGAGAAATAACCATTGGTAATGTTAGGAATCACAACTCCGACTGTCGTTGTTTTCTTGCTAGCCAAACCACGTGCTACCGCATTTGGACGATAGTCCAAACGATCAATCACTTCTAGGACTTTTTTTCGAGTGTTCTCTTTAACATTCTTGTTGCCATTAACGACACGGCTAACTGTTGCCATCGAAACGCCTGCTTCACGGGCGACGTCATAAATCGTTACTGTATCATCTGTGTTCATTCCGTTTCCTTTCTATAATGAAAATTTCGCTTTCACGCATCTACTTACTCCATTTTATCACTTATTGTAAACACTTTCAAGTATTTTTTAGAGAAACTTTGAAAAAATTTCACAGTTTATTCCCATTTTGAAAAAGCAAGTACGATTTCTTGATTTTTAAGACATTTTGCTGTATGATAAGGAAAAATAAAAAGGGGAGGAAAACATGGCTTTTACAAATACACAGAGACGTTCCGCTAGTTTTGGTGTCGTGACCAGCCTGCCTGACGATGTCATTGACTCTTTATGGTATATTATCGATCATTTCCTGAAAAATGTCTTTGAATTAGAAGAAGAACTTGAGTTTCAACTGCTAAACAATAAGGGGACCATTACCTTCCATTTTTCTAGCCAGCACCTTCCGACTAGCATTGATTTTGATTTCAATCATCCTTTCGATCCGCTTTACCCTCCTAGGGTCCTTATTTTAGACCTAGACGGCAGAGAAACCATCCTCCTTCCAGAAGAAAATGACCTATTTTAAAAACTCTAGCTTCTCGGCGCAAACTGCTGAGGAACTAGAGTTTTCTTTTTCTAATAAATAGAGCGACTGACAACCAGACCGTTTGGTTTTGTATACTCTAAGTCAAGGTAATCTTGATAAGTCCCTGGCACAATGAAACCTTGGGGACTCAATATATCAGTCCCAGCTTTTCCCACGATAGAGTCTGCCAGCAAAACACAATTGGTACTGAGAACAAAGTAGGTCTTAAACTCGGATGAGCTGAATTTATAGAGGGTCGCATCTGCTTCCTCTTTTAGTTGGTAGGAGTAGGTATGCTTGACCTCTCCCTCTCTTCTTTTCATCAACTGCGAACTTGGTTCCCAAGGAATTAACAGGTCTTCTATCTCTGCTAGACGCGCTTGAATGGCTGCTTTCTGTTGGTCCGTCAAACTCAGACCATAAGCAAACAAGGTCTTCTGACTTTCCCTCTTACAGAGCTCTATGTATTTTTCCCGATTGGCCTTAAACAAAACACCGTCTCCAACCATGCCGAATAAACGTTCCGAGTGGGGATCATACGAACCATAGGAAATAACCTTCCCTTGATAACAAATATCCACATGTCCCATAGCGAGGAAGAAAGAGGTTTCTGAGGTATGAATAAAAATTTCCAGATCAACTACCTGATCGTTTTTTCTTTCTGAATGAACTTCCCCTTCTTGACTTTCATGATTTGACAGCCACTCATTCAGTTTGCGCAAGGTGCTGATAGGGATCAAAGCCGTCACAAAGATCGGCAAAGTCATTCGCATTCGTCGTTTTAGCTTGGGATTGTTTTCTATCCTTTCAAAAAAGAAACCGTCCCGGAGGCTACTGGCTCCTAGCATGAGCAAGTAAAACCCAAGCAAGAGCAATTCAAAGTTCGCTGCATCGTGAAAAGGAGAGATGCTATAAAGCCCGAATCCTATCATCCATACAGCATCGAAGAGATGATGAATCCGAGGATGAATGGCATTTTTTCGATAAAGAGACCAGGTCACAAGACTAATGATGCCCGTAAACAGCTGGTAGCTCGCAATGATAAAAACCAGGAGATAGAGGGCAAGGTCTTGCAAGATGATAGAGTCAAACACGAGAGCCGCAACCACCAGCTTGCCCAAGGTTACAAAGATATTTTCCCGACGTTTTTTATCCTGAAACCAGCGAGTCAACAAGTGCCAAACTGCTGACAAGGAAAAGTAGCCCATCAGCAACTGATAACCTATCCTTGGAATCACCTGTCCGAAATAAATCAAGAGAAACCCTAAAACAATAGCAAGTAGTCCCTCCCCTATACTCTTCCACTTGCTATAGTTCTCGGAAAGTTTAGGCATCTCCTTGCTCCAACTGGTCAACCAAGCAACGAATCGGTTGTTTTAAGTTTGGATGGATAAAATGGGGAGCTATTTCTTGCAGAGACTCAAGGACAAAGAGGCGTTCTGCTATATAAGGGTGAGGCAAGATGAGGTCGTCTGTATAAATGACCTGGTCCTCCACAAAGAGCAAGTCCAAATCAATCAAACGTGGTCCCCAATGTACTTCTCGAACCCGTCCCATCTCTGCCTCAATGCTTAACAAGTTCTCTAACAAGACTGGTGCTGGTAGCCAGGTTTCTACTTCAATCACCTGATTGGCAAAGCTATCTTGTTCCACACCACCCCAAGGCTCCGTCGCCAAGACACTGGACTCTTTGAGAATATGGATACCTCGAGTCCTCAGTTTATCAATAGCTTGTTCCAAGTTCGCTTTCTTGTCTCCCATATTACTTCCTAGAGCGATAAAGGCCCGCTGCTTACGACGGTGAATGGTCACCGAGCAGGTATCTAACGGTAAATGCACTGGAGCCCAAGGTTTTTTTAGTTCCAACTCAATCTCTTGGACAAGAGGATAGGTCTCAAAAGTACGTTCAACTAGTTTGTAGGCTACCGTTTCAATCAAGTCCTCAGTGCTTTCCTGAAACCAAGTCGTCCACTGCTGACACAGTTCTCCGTAATGGACAGAAGAAGCTAAATCTAACTCAGTCGCTGCCTTAGTCATATCATAGGATAAGCGTGCAGAAATAACAAACTTTTGCCCCAATTCCTTCTCACTTGGAAAGAGTCCGTGATAAGCAAATATTTCCAAATCTTTAATCTTTAGCTGATCCATAACTAGTCCTTTCTAGAAAAATCCGCTTATAGCGGATTCTTTTTATACTCAATGAAAATCAAAGTGCAAACTAGGAAGCTAGCCGCAGGCTGCTCAAAACACTGTTTTGAGGTTGCAGATGGAAGCTGACGTGGTTTGAATCTGATTTTCGAAGAGTATTATAGTCCCATTAAACGATAAGCTTGATCTCGGAGGTCCTTATCTGTTTCAAATAGACCGCGAGCTACTGTCGTCAAGGTTGCAGTACCTGGTTTTCTGACACCACGCATGCTCATACACATATGTTCTGCCTCAATAACAACAAAGGCTCCCTTAGCACCCAGATAGTCCATCAAGGCATCAGCAACCTCAATATTCAAACGTTCTTGAATCTGTGGTTTTTTAGAATAAACTTCAACCGTACGGGCAAGCTTGGACAAGCCTGCCACACGGCCATCTGGAATGTAGGCAATGTGGGCTCTACCATAAAATGGCAAAAAGTGGTGCTCACACATAGTATGGAAAAAGATATCCTTTTCCACTACCATATTATCGTCGATAATCTCAAAGGATTTTGACAGGTGTTCCTCAGCAGTTTGGCCAAGACCTGAAAAAATCTCTTGGTACATACGAGCTACACGAGCAGGTGTTTCCTGCAAGCCCTCGCGATTAACGTCCTCTCCTACAGCCTCGATAATCATTTTTACAGCTGCTTCAATCTTTTGTGTATCCATTCTCGTTCTTCCTCTCCATCAGATAGGCTCTCACTTGGCTCAAGAAATACAAGGAACCCGTGACAATCCTAACTGTTTGTTTCTCTTCATTTTTATCTGTCAATTTCTGCTCTAGAAAATCCTGCCAACTTTGGTAATTGAGATTTCTAGACTTAGCAGCCTCTTTCAGCACCTTCTCATCAGTCGCCCGACTATCATCAAAATAAGTCAGAGTCAGTTGACTATTTGGCACCCTCTCTAGCAAATCCAACATATCCTCCAAAGCCTTGGTTTTGATGCAGGTAAAGAGGATTTCCTTATGATAATCCGCAAAGCGTT
>CAUSQY010000085.1:0-5357 GCA_963533645.1 uncultured Streptococcus sp.
CCTGGCTCGTATCTTATCAGACGCTAGCTATAGTGTAGAATATATGATTTGATAGCTAAGTATATCATAAAAACAACACCCCATGACTAGAAGATTCTTCTGACCATGGGGTGTTTTCTCTATAGGAGGGCTAGGTTATTTCTTTTTCTTGTTTTTTATCAACCATCCAAGTCCGAGAAGGGCAAGGATACTGAATCCAGCAAGGGCAAGGAGGGATTTGCTCTCAGTTCCTGTGTTTGGAAGGAGGTTCTGAGAGCGAGCCTCTGCAGCAGTTTCTTGAGAGTCAGGGTTTGCTGCTAGGTTTTGGACTTGTTCTTGTTCGACTTCCAAGCTAGAAAGATTAAATTCTGGTTTTTCTTCCACAGCTGGGGCGACAATGGCACCACCTTGAGACAAGCGGAGAACAACGGCAGTGAGAGCGTTCAATTTCAAACCTTTTTCAGTCCATTCGAGACCTTGAGGGTTAGCAATTCCTACGGGTCCTGCTTGGTTTTCATCTGCGAGAACTTCGGCCTTTCTCAAGTGAGCAAAAGCAGTTCCCAAGTTGAATTCGCGAGCCATATCATCTGCATTGACAAAGACTGCGTAGACATCACCGTTTGGAGCAGTGATTTGGTAGCCAATCACCACGTCTTCTTTTTCAACACCATTTTTTCCTGGGACAGTGATGAGTTGGACGCGTTCTTTGATATCTTGTAGACTCTTGAGTCGGAAGGCGTCTGTAGATTGACGAAGGGCAATCAAACCTTTCATGTAGTTACGGCTCTTGACATTTTCAGGGAAGGCTTTACCATCTGTTGCCTTGGTCCAATCAAACTTGTTGACAGCATCACTAGAGTCGTAAGAATCATGGATAAAGTAAGGATAGACAAACGGCTTGCCGTCCTTATCACGCAATAAGTGAGATTTGTGTGGAGCCTTATCCTCTGGAACAGGAGTCTTGTAGGCTGGATCTAGGAATTGTTTGGTACGTCCGTATTCCTGACCGGAATGGATAAACGGAGTCCCCTGAGCAGTCAAGACCATGAGGTTTCCAAGTCGCAAACGACGGTGAATCTCAGCATAGTTCTCAGCCTTGCTTGGGTCTTTTTTGATAGACTGGGCAATGATATCAAAGAGGGTCAAGTTATCATGGGCTGCGATATACTGGATAACATCTCCAGAGTTGTCAGCCTCAAAGTTGGTTGGTTGGGCAATGAGATTTTTAAAGATAGTATTGATATCACGCTTGCCACCTGTGATAAAGGCAGGTTGACCTTCGTTTGGATAGCCAGACTTGAGGTTGTTGCGGATGTCATCTGAAAAGACTGCGACAGTATCTGTTTTCTTCATCCAAGACTGATCGGCAGGTTGTACAGGTGTATTTTCATCACCAGTATAGGTTTTCCAGCCTTCACCTAGCATGATAAGATTTGGATTGAGGGCGCGTGCAGCCTTGTAAGCTTCTTCGATTGAAGCCGCATCGTGGTCACCCATCATATCGAAACGGAAACCATCCACTTTATAGGTTTCAACCAGATACTTGATAGAGTCTACCAAGACACGTTTAGACATGTAGTGGGTTGTTCCCAAACGACCGCCTCCAAAGCTAGTCCGTGGAGTTCCGTCTGCGTCCATAAAGTGGTAGTAGTTTGGCTCTAGGTCTTCAAAAATATCGAGATTGGCAGTATGGTTGTAGACCACGTCCAAGATAGCTCCCATCCCACGTTTGTGGATTTCGTTGATGAGATTTTTGAATTCCGCGATACGTTTTTCTGGATCCTTGGGATTGCTTGAGTACATACCAGTCAAGGAGAAGTAGTTTTGAGGGTCATATCCCCAGTTGTAGTTGCTGTTGCTTGAAGCATAGTCAGACAAGCGTTCATGGTTTTTCAATTCATTGACAAAGTAGTAAGACAAGACTGGAAGGAGCTGGATGTGGGTCACACCCAAGTCTTTGAGATAGTCTAGTTTTTCGATAAAGGCTTCAAAGGTACCAAATGGCTTGGTCAAGTCTTTTGCGATGGCAGGATCCGAAGTGAAGTCACGCACATGAGCTTCATAGATGACGGCATCTTCACGTGATTTGAAGTTACGAATCTTTCCATAGGTCAAGTCTTGCGGACCTAACTTCGCTGGATCAACAAAGGCAGCCTTAGCGATCTTATGAGCGGCATCTGTTTTTGCTAGGTCACTGTTCCAAGCCGCTAATGATTTGGCATAAGGGTCAAGAACGAGAACGATTTTACCTTGGCGCTCGATTTGGTAGTGGTAGTAGTAGCCAGTGTAGTTGCTGATACCGAGACCAGAGTTTGCATCTAGGATTTGTTTCCAGGTTCCTTTTTCTCCCTTTTCAAGGGCGACAGTTCCGACTACCTTTTCAGGGTCTTTCTTGTCATATACGACAACGGAAACCTTATCAGCACTTGGAGACCAGAGGGTGAGGTCAACACGCTTGCCATCTTCTTTTAGAGTTGCGCCGAGTGGACCATCGTAACTGTAGGACTCATCCTTGAGGCGCCAGCTTGAACGTGTGGTAAAGCGGTCTGAATTGTAGCTGACAGTGTACGGGTGTTGGGTGTCAGAGAAGTTGCCGGTATAGGTCACTTTTTTACCTGCCTCATCCACTTCCACGTCTGTGATAGCTACTTTATTCCCTTGGTAATCAGTGATGCTGGAGTGTTTGAGGATATCGTCTTTCTTAGCTCCAACGAGGGTAGAAAAACTGCTTTCGATACGAGATTTAGCCACGTGTTGGGCACCAGTCATACGGATATCGTGCACATAGTAGGGGTTAGTGTAGATGGTTTCGTCATCATCTTTGAGGAAGATTTGACTGTGATTTTTTAGATCAGTGAATTTATAATCTTCTTTTCTGATTTTCACATCATCGCCTTTCTTGCTTTCGTCTAGTAATAAAAATCCAAATTCTCTTGCAGCTTCATTGAGTGGGATATCAATGTAACGGCCATGTTTTCCAGTTGCAGTAAAGTCTGTTCCGTCAGGCCATTCTCCACTGCTTGGATTTTGACATCGCCCCAATACCAGAGAGATTTCTTGTCATAGTTCCCGTCGGTGCGATAGTAGTTGACACGAACAGTTCCTGCTGGTTGAGGACGGTAGTTGTATACCTTGTAGTTTTCATCTAGCCAGGCCTCGTTCATTTTTGGAGAGAGGCGTTCTACCGAACGGTCCCCTGTCAGGTTATCCCCCTTGGCATTGTTGATAAGGAAGCTGACTTTCTTGGCTTTCTCATTTTTGAGTTTGACATCTAGGTAATAGCCGTAGTCATCTTGCTTGGCATCCTTGAAGGACTTGGCTCCATTGGGCCAGTTTTCAGAAGGTTTTTCAACATCGTCCCAAGTCCAAAGACCTTGGGAATCCTTGTTTTCTTCAGGGAGTTTCTTTACATGAATGCGGAAGTGGTTATCTGCGATGGGTTCTTCAGAACTAGTGTCTGCTTGTGGTTTTTGATCAGAACTTGGCGTTGAAGTGCTAGTATCTACTTTCTCTTCTTTGCTGTTTGGCTGGCTTGTAGTAGCGTCTTCTTTTTTAGGTGTTTCTAGTGCTGTAGTAGTTTCCCCAGCTGGAGCTTCTTTTTTAGAATCAAGGGAAGCGTTTGCATTCTTTTGTTCAGAAATAGGCGTTTCCTTTTGAGTTTGACTCGTTTCAGTCTCAGTAGGGGCCTTGGTCACAGCGCTGGTATTTTCCTGAGTTTGAGGCAGGTTTTCGTTAGCCGAAATAGTTGGCATTGCAGCAGAAAGCAGGACAATGCTGGCACCAATAAGGACAGAACCAGTTCCGTTCTTCAAGGAACGGATACCATAAATCATTTTTTTCTCAGTTTGAGATGGGATCTTTTTCATCACAATTCTCCTTGTGTAGTTATTCCCTATCAGTATAGCACGAGGTAAACATTAGTGCAAGCGTTTTCCTAATTTTTAAGAGAAAATATAATGCTTCATTCTTTTGAAAAGTTAAAGCATTTTATAGGAAAAGATTGTTTAAAAAATAGTAAAAAAACCTTGAAAAATCTAGCTAAATAAGGTATAATATGAGTAATCATTTGTCGTAGGTTTTGTCTGAAATATTGTCCAGACAAGGCTCACAGCAGTTAAATCTTCTGAAAAAGTCAGATTTAGCTGCTCTTTTTGTGCTTTTTTTCAGGATTTTGAGCATTTGTAACAAAGACTTAAAGATTCTGAAAATTCGTCAAAGGGACACGGTGATAGGGGTTTTTAAAACCATATGACGATTAGAAAAGCCTGATTGACAAGGCTTGGAATTTATTTACAAAGGAGAATCATCTTGGCAGGACATGACGTTCAATACGGGAAACATCGTACCCGTCGTAGTTTTTCAAGAATCAAAGAAGTTCTTGACTTACCAAATTTGATTGAAATTCAAACTGACTCATTCAAAGATTTCCTAGACCATGGTCTTAAGGAAGTGTTTGAAGATGTATTGCCAATTTCAAACTTCACAGACACAATGGAGTTGGAATTTGTTGGATATGAAATCAAGGAACCAAAATACACGCTAGAAGAAGCTCGTATCCACGATGCTAGCTACTCAGCACCAATTTTTGTAACCTTCCGCTTGATCAATAAAGAAACAGGCGAAATCAAGACCCAAGAAGTTTTCTTTGGTGATTTCCCAATCATGACAGAAATGGGTACTTTCATCATCAATGGTGGTGAACGTATCATCGTATCTCAGTTGGTCCGCTCACCAGGTGTTTACTTTAACGATAAAGTTGATAAAAACGGTAAAGTGGGCTACGGTTCAACTGTTATCCCTAACCGTGGAGCTTGGTTGGAACTTGAAAGCGACTCAAAAGATATTGCCTACACTCGTATCGACCGTACTCGTAAGATTCCATTTACGACCTTGGTTCGTGCGCTTGGTTTCTCAGGTGATGATGAAATCTTTGATATCTTTGGTGATAGCGAATTGGTTCGCAATACTGTTGAAAAAGATATCCACAAGAATCCAATGGACTCTCGTACAGACGAAGCCTTGAAAGAAATCTACGAACGCCTTCGTCCAGGTGAACCTAAGACCGCTGAAAGCTCACGTAGCTTGCTTGTGGCACGTTTCTTTGATCCACGCCGCTACGATTTGGCAGCAGTTGGTCGTTACAAGATCAATAAAAAACTCAACGTTAAAACACGCTTGCTCAACCAAACCATTGCGGAGCCATTGGTAGACCCTGAAACAGGAGAAATCTTGGTAGAAGCTGGTACCGTTATGACTCGTAGCGTGATTGAAAGCATCGAGAGTCACTTGGATGGCGACTTGAACAAGATCGTTTATATTCCAAACGATGCAGCTGTTTTGACAGAACCAGTTGTCCTTCAAAAATTCAAGGTTGTTGC
>CAUSQY010000086.1:0-5290 GCA_963533645.1 uncultured Streptococcus sp.
TAACGAAGTCGCTATGCGCTTGGATCTAAAGAAAGAGGAATAGAATGACGAAAAAGGCCTTAATCAGCGTCTCAGACAAAGCGGGCATTGTTGAATTTGCCCAAGAACTCAAAAAATTTGGTTGGGATATCATCTCAACAGGTGGTACCAAAGTTGCCCTTGATAATGCTGGGGTAGACACTATCGCCATTGACGATGTGACTGGTTTCCCAGAGATGATGGACGGTCGTGTCAAGACTCTCCACCCAAATATCCACGGAGGGCTTCTCGCTCGTCGTGACCTCGATAGTCACCTTGATGCTGCTAAGGACAATCAGATCGAGCTCATTGACCTTGTTGTGGTCAATCTTTACCCATTCAAGGAAACCATTCTTAAACCAGATGTGACCTACGCTAACGCGGTGGAGAACATCGATATCGGTGGTCCATCAATGCTTCGTTCAGCAGCGAAGAATCACGCCAGCGTAACGGTTGTGGTAGACCCTGCTGACTATGCTGTTGTTCTTGACGAATTGGCAGCTAATGGCGAAACAAGCTACGAAACTCGCCAACGTTTGGCGGCTAAGGTTTTCCGTCACACAGCGGCTTATGATGCCTTGATTGCAGAATACTTCACAGCTCAAGTGGGTGAAGCAAAACCAGAAAAGCTCACTTTGACCTATGACCTCAAACAAGCCATGCGCTATGGGGAAAATCCTCAGCAGGATGCGGACTTCTATCAAAAAGCTTTGCCGACTGACTACTCGATTGCTTCAGCTAAACAGCTTAACGGGAAGGAATTGTCCTTTAACAATATCCGTGACGCGGATGCTGCCATCCGTATTATCCGTGATTTCAAAGACCGTCCAACCGTTGTGGCTTTGAAACACATGAACCCGTGCGGTATTGGTCAAGCTGACGACATCGAAACTGCTTGGGACTACGCTTATGAGTCTGACCCAGTTTCTATCTTTGGTGGAATTGTCGTTCTCAACCGTGAGGTGGATGCTGCGACTGCTGAGAAGATGCACGGCGTTTTCCTCGAGATCATCATCGCGCCAAGCTATACGGATGAGGCGCTAGCTATTTTGACTAATAAAAAGAAAAACTTGCGTATCCTAGAGTTGCAATTTGATGCCCAAGACGCTAGTGAAGTGGAAGCAGAATACACAGGTGTTGTCGGTGGACTCCTGGTGCAAAACCAAGACGTGGTCAAAGAAAGCCCAGCTGACTGGCAAGTGGTGACCAAACGCCAACCAACGGAGACAGAGGCTACTGCCCTAGAGTTCGCTTGGAAAGCCATCAAGTATGTGAAATCAAATGGAATCATTGTGACCAACGACCACATGACACTTGGTGTTGGCCCAGGTCAAACCAACCGTGTTGCTTCTGTGCGCATCGCCATTGAACAAGCCAAAGACCGCCTTGAGGGCGCTGTTCTTGCTTCCGATGCCTTCTTCCCATTTGCGGATAACGTGGAAGAAATCGCTAAAGCAGGTATTAAGGCTATCATCCAGCCGGGTGGCTCAGTACGTGACCAAGAGTCTATCGAAGCTGCTGACAAATACGGCTTGACTATGGTCTTCACAGGCGTAAGACATTTTAGACATTAAAAAGATAAAAGGGAAGAAAACAGTTTCTTTCCTTTTTTGCGTAAAAACGCGGAGCAAAACAAGATTAAAACGAACGTTTATGGTATAATATTAGTAAATAATTCGCAAAAGAGGTTGAAAGATGAAGCTGTTAGTTGTCGGTTCAGGTGGTCGTGAACATGCCATTGCTAAGAAGTTGCTTGAGTCAAAAGACGTTGAAAAAGTCTTTGTAGCTCCTGGGAATGACGGGATGACTCTGGATGGTCTGGAATTGGTAAATATCTCTATTTCCGAACATTCTAAATTGATTGAGTTTGCAAAGTCCAACGATATCGCATGGTCCTTCATTGGTCCAGATGACGCCCTTGCGGCTGGGATCGTGGATGATTTTAACCAAGCTAGGCTTAAGGCTTTTGGTCCGACTAGGGCTGCGGCTGAGCTTGAGTGGTCTAAGGATTTTGCTAAGGAAATCATGGTCAAATACGACGTTCCGACAGCAGCCTATGGCACATTTTCAGATTTCGAGGAAGCCAAGGCCTACATTGAGGAAAAAGGCGCTCCAATCGTCGTCAAAGCAGACGGCTTAGCCCTAGGTAAAGGTGTCGTCGTTGCGGAGACAGTTGAGCAAGCCGTCGAAGCTGCTCACGAGATGCTTTTAGACAATAAATTCGGTGATTCAGGTGCGCGTGTGGTCATCGAGGAATTCCTTGACGGGGAAGAGTTCTCTCTCTTTGCCTTTGTCAATGGGGACAAGTTCTACATCATGCCAACGGCTCAGGACCACAAACGTGCCTATGATGGCGACAAGGGTCCTAACACTGGTGGGATGGGTGCCTATGCGCCAGTTCCTCACTTACCACAGAGCGTGGTTGACACAGCGGTTGACACCATTGTCAAGCCGGTTCTTGAAGGCATGATTAAAGAAGGTCGTCCGTACCTTGGTGTCCTTTACGCTGGTCTTATCTTGACAGCTGATGGACCGAAAGTCATCGAGTTCAACTCACGTTTTGGTGACCCTGAAACGCAAATCATCTTGCCTCGTTTGACATCTGACTTTGCGCAAAACATCACTGACATTTTGGATGGCAAAGAGCCAGCCGTCACTTGGACGGACAAGGGTGTGACATTGGGCGTGGTTGTGGCCTCAAACGGCTACCCACTCGCTTATGAGAAAGGTGTCAAGCTTCCAGCCAAGACAGACGGCGATATCATCACTTACTATGCCGGTGCTAAATTCGCTGAAAATGGCCAAGACCTTCTTTCAAACGGAGGACGTGTCTATATGCTCGTCACCACAGCAGATACCGTCAAAGAAGCCCAAGAAAGCATCTACCAAGAACTCTCCCAACAAAAAACAGAAGGCCTCTTTTACCGAACAGATATCGGAAGCAAGGCGAACAAATAAAATTTCAAAAGCGACTGAGTCGCCAAACCCGATAATGGTCGCCGTGGTGAAAAGACCAGAACAATTTCTGTTCTGGTCTAGGGAAAATTTGAGACTTGGGCTCAAATTTTAGGAATGAAACCGAAGGTTTGCTTCCGCCCCCACCACCTAAGACCATTATCAAAAAGAAAAATAAAAATTCACAAAATACGTTAATGGTCGTATGGTTTGCGAGCGTTAGCGAGCTAATATAGGATAATCGTCGCAGTAGTGGAACTCCTAGTAGCATAGCTACTAGGAGCGGAAAACTGGAGACTGAGGCTCCAGTTTTAGTAATGGAACGCCTTAGGCGGTCGCTTACGTCCGCACTACATTAGACGATTATTAAAAAGGAGAATAAATGAAACCAGTAATTTCCATTATCATGGGCTCCAAATCTGACTGGGCAACCATGCAAAAAACCGCAGAAGTCCTAGACCGCTTCGGTGTAGTCTACGAAAAGAAAGTTGTCTCTGCTCACCGCACACCAGATCTCATGTTCAGACATGCGGAGGAGGCTCGTAGCCGAGGCATCAAGGTCATTATTGCAGGTGCTGGAGGCGCAGCCCATTTGCCAGGAATGGTCGCTGCCAAAACAACCCTTCCTGTCATTGGGGTGCCTGTCAAATCACGTGCTCTTAGTGGTGTGGACTCGCTCTACTCTATCGTACAGATGCCGGGCGGTGTGCCTGTTGCGACCATGGCTATTGGGGAAGCAGGTGCGACAAATGCGGCCCTATTTGCCCTCCGTCTCCTGTCAGTAGAGGATCAGGCTATCGCGACAGCGTTAGCAGATTTTGCAGAAGAACAAGGAAAAATCGCAGAGGAGTCGACAAATGAGCTCATCTAAAACAATCGGAATTATCGGTGGCGGCCAGCTGGGTCAAATGATGGCCATTTCTGCTATCTACATGGGCCACAAGGTTATCGCGCTGGATCCTGCGGCGGATTGCCCGGCCTCTCGCGTGGCGGAAATCATCGTGGCACCTTATAACGATGTGGATGCCCTCCGTCAGTTGGCTGAGCGTTGCGATGTCCTCGCCTATGAGTTTGAAAATGTGGATGCTGACGGACTAGATGCTGTCATTAAGGATGGACAGCTCCCTCAAGGGACCGATCTGCTCCGTATTTCCCAAAATCGCATTTTTGAAAAGGATTTTCTCTCAAATAAGGCTCAAGTCACTGTGGCACCCTACAAGGTCGTGACTTCTAGTCAAGATTTGGCAGATATTGACCTTTCTAAAAATCATGTCCTAAAGACTGCGACTGGTGGCTACGACGGGCATGGGCAAAAGGTTATTCGCTCAGAAGCAGATTTGGAAGAAGCCTATGCGCTAGCCGACTCAGCAGACTGTGTTTTGGAAGAATTTGTCAATTTTGACCTTGAGATTTCCGCCATCGTCTCAGGAAATGGCAAGGACGTGACAGTTTTTCCAGTTCAGGAAAATATCCACCGCAACAACATTCTTTCAAAAACCATTGTGCCTGCTCGCATTTCAGAAAGTCTAGCAGCCAAAGCCAAAGCTATGGCAGTGCGAATCGCAGAACAGCTCAAGCTGTCTGGAACGCTCTGCGTGGAAATGTTTGCGACGGCTGATGACATCATCGTCAATGAGATTGCCCCACGGCCACACAACTCTGGGCACTACTCAATCGAAGCCTGCGACTTCTCGCAGTTTGACACCCATATTCTGGGCGTTCTGGGAGCACCATTGCCAGCTATCCACCTCCACGCGCCAGCCGTCATGCTCAACGTACTCGGCCAGCATGTCGAGGCCGCAGAGAAATATGTCACAGAAAATCCAAGCGCCCACCTCCACCTGTATGGTAAAATAGAAGCGAAGCACAACCGCAAGATGGGACATGTGACTTTGTTTAGTGATATGCCGAATAGTGTGGTTGAGTTTGGGGAGGGGATTGATTTTTGAAATGACAGAAGAATTTGATGAATTGCTAGATGATGAAATAACGACCGTAACACTGACTTATACGGACGATTTGATTGTTCCAGAGATTGCGGATAGAGAGGGGATTCATATTTTAGAGAGAGCTGGCAATCAGCTAGTCTTAGAATATTCTTGTTCCGTGAAGGAAGTTAAGGATTATCTGAGTAGTTACGGCCTGCCTAGACATCCTGAGAGAATTTCATTTGAATTTTCTATACATGAAGACTCAGAAAATGATAATCTTTAAAGCTAAATGGAGACCAGTTTATGATTCAAATTATTGTCAACGCTTTTGTGGAGGAAGGAAAAGAAATCGCCGTTGTGGAAGTGCTCTTTGCCAGTGCCGACCA
>CAUSQY010000087.1:0-5260 GCA_963533645.1 uncultured Streptococcus sp.
CCCTCTTTCCAAAATACGGAAAGAGGGGGTCTTTGACTGACTATTAATCTATTGACTATCATAGATATATTCTTCCAGATGTTCTGCGACTGTAATCTCAACTCCAACATCAGATGTTAGATAAATCACGGTACAGTCATGAGCTGGGACAATAGGAAATAAAAAGGGCTTCATATTTTGATAAATTCTATACATCCGCCTTTGACTCGTTGGATTTTCAAGATAAAGCTTGCTGTCACCACCAGAAAAGTCAGCTGGCAGAAGGGCATAATAAGCTACCAAAGCTCCATTTTCATCCAATACTCTAGTCTTATTTAAATCCTCAGCTATTTTTTTCATCATTAAAGTAGCCATCTTTTCCTCCCTTCATGTTTTTTATCCAAATAAAGGTGGAGCTAGGAACATCATCCCTAACTCCACTTATGCAGTCACTAATTAGATACGCGATAATACGGATGCTGGGAAGCAGTGATAGCATCTTGTCCAACTCGAATCTGTGCTTTAGGATTCTCGTTTCCAGTATCAGGCAAAACAGCTCCTTCTGGAATTACTAAAAAGGTTGCGCTACTGCTACCAGCAGTATAAGCAAGAGTAGATACATAACTACCATCGCTTACTTGACCTTTTAGTAAAGTATAATCGCTGGATTCTTTTCCATTCAGAGTATGAGAAACGACCCCTTGATTATTCAATACTATCGCATCCCCCAAATCATTTTGCCAAGTACCGGCTACAGTCGAAAAATCTCCTGCTGCCAAAGCATTGACATCGATACCCGCTGCTGGAGTGGCTGGGTCTTTCGTGTCAGACTTTGTTTCATTTTTAGGCTGAGCTTCAGAAGATACTGACGCTGCATCAGTTTCATCTGGGCTAGCTGATGGAACAGCTTTCGCTTCAGACTTAGAATCTGATTTAGAAGTTTGAACTGTTTGGCTAGAGCTATTACTTTGAGATGTTTGCTTGTCCTGCTGTTTACTGCAAGCACCAAGCAAGATAATGGAAGAAGTGAGTGCAGTCGCAAGAAACATTAATTTTGCATTTTTCATAAAAGAGGCCTCCTCATGAATTAATACCTTTTTGTAATCTTATTGTAACATTTTGAATTAATAAAATCAATAATCATATTGAAATATTATAAAATTAATTTATTGCTACATAACGACGGCTACCACTATACCCAACATAGCTAATCCACTGATGACCATCTGCAATAAAAGTTTGATCATAAAAGACTGTGCTCCCTTTGTCAAAGTTTGCTAGTTCTGGACTTGATATTTTAGCTTCAGACCGAATAGAAGCATAGCCTTGAAAAACGTAATTCCCTTTTGATGGAATAGATATAGTTGGTAATGCGACTTCCGTAGTAGCTGAGCCGGCACCTACAAGTTTTCCATCATCCTGAACGTAGTACAGGTGGACGTTGTATTTCCCTGTGGAATTTTTATGATCACTTACTTTAATAGTCTGTTTGTAAGTCCCATCTGGTTGCTTGCTAGCAGTGTACCAAACCACGTCATCCTGGTCATTGGCAGCAGACCATGTAGGTACCTTTACTTCTTTTACACCACCAGGATTAGAAACATTAGACACAATAATATCAAAGGTACCTGTCTTTGAAGTATTATTCCGAATAGTAATAGTTCCTGTCGGCCGGATTAATTCCTTATCCAAGGAGACTTCTGTCGTCGTTCCTGTTACACAAATCATTTGGCCATTATTTTGAACATAGTATAAATGCACATTATATTTTCCAGTGGAATATTTATGATCGCTAGCCTTTATTGTCAATTTGTAAGTGCCATCCGATTGTCTTTTAGGAGTATACCAAATAATATCATCTTGATCATTCGCACTAGACCATGTAGGTACTTTTACTTCTTTTACACCACCAGGATTGGAAATGTTAGATATAACAACATCAAAGGTTCCTGTTTTTGAATTATTATTTTGAATAGTAATTTTCCCTTCAGGCTTCTTAATAGAAACGGTAGTCTTCGTTCCCCCAGCTCCAACCATTTCCCCATTATTTTGAACATAATATAGATGGATATTATACTCTCCCGTAGAACCTTTATGTTTATTTGCATTGACAGTTATTTTATATGTTCCATTAGGCTGTTTAGCAGCAGTGTACCAAACAATATCATCTTGTCCATTTTCACTTGACCAAGTTGGTAATTTCACTTCTTTCACACCATACGGGCTAGAGACATCAGATACAATGACATCAAAAGTCCCTGTCTGAGCATTATTGTTTTGGATAGTCAAGGTTCCCTTTAAAGGAGCCTTTGTCTTTGTTACTCCAATGGCAATATATCTACGATTTCCAGCAAAGGAGAGATAGCTAATCCATTGATGGCCATCTGCTTCCAATTTACGATCATATGTAACAGTTTGTCCTGCATCATAATAAGCTAATTCAGGACTAGACATCTTAGGCTCAGCTTTAATGGAGGCTCTTTGAGTGAAATGATACACTCCACTGGCAGGGATTCCTTGATTATCAGAAGGCTGGGAAATCGGTGTGGATGTACCTCCAATGATATCTTTAAAATGTATAAAGCCTGAGATTGAACTTGCAGCAACTACTCTGCGATTATAACTTTTACTCCAAGCATAGTTATATTCTTCAATTTCTACATTATTTCCCAATACATTGGACACCCATGCTACATGTCCGTAACTTCCATCATCAATCCAAGCGACTGAGCCAAGAGCTGGATGATTATCTACCCTGTATCCTTCTCTTCTTGCCCGATATCCCCATTCACCGCCATTTCCGTACGCACGAGGAATGTTAAAACCATTAACTGAACTTAATCTATAAGCAGTAAATGAAGTACAATTTTTAACAATAAGTCCCCAATCGTCCGCAGCATAATCAGGGAGATTTTTAAACCTTACTGGATAATCATCGCCTCGAGCGATTGAACCATTCCCTGTAGCCAGTAAAGTCGTATGTCCAGTCCCGTTTGCAACTTTACCAACAGTTGTTTTGAGAGTTGTTTTTTCTTCTTTAGTTGCACGGCGGCGGCTGACATCATTAACAATTGAGGTGGCTGGCTTATCTACATTCGAAGCGGCATAGCCACGTGTTACTAAATGTTTAGGATTAGTAGGATCATCTATAACTGGATTTATTTCAACAGTTTTCTGTTTTTCATTAACTGTTGAAGTTTGATCAGAAACAGGCTCAGTGTTGATTGGAATATCATTTGCATTTGTCGCTTTATTTTCAGTTTCTAGTGGTTCAGGAACTTCAGAAGTTACTCCATTTTCAATACTAACTAAATTGTTATTTACAGCATTTTTTGTTTCCGATTCAATATCAGAACTTACTGTTGCATTTGACTTTTCTGAAACACTCTGATTTGTGTCCACAGCTATGTCAGAAGGTGCTGTAGAAACTACTGAATCAGTACCAGTTGGCGAAATTACTTGATCAGCAGCAACTGTTTGAGTCCCTGCAAATAATAATGTTCCTAGAAGCACTGAAACTGCTCCTAGAGAATATTTACGAATAGAAAAACGTTGAACCTGCTTATTAAAAAATTGATTTTTCATTTTATTTGCTCCCTTTATTAATCTTTGTGCACGACAACATTTAATTTCCTAAAGCCAAAACCAAATCATGGCGAGATAATAAGAAATCCTAAACATGTGATTCTCTCCTTTCCTATTTAACTTTTTCCATGTTTCAATTATAGACTCAATTACAAATAAAAAACAGGACATAGATGTCCTGCTAGCCTTGATGATAGAGCCGAAGTTCTTTATTCCACTCCTCAGCCATTTTTTTAGATAGAAAAGTATGACCTAACAATCTTGCCAGTGTCAGTCCCTCTTCATAGTATTGTTGAGCTTTTTTCTCGTCCTTGTGTACGAAAAGCTCATATTCTCCCTCTAACATTCTTATCAGCGGTTTCTTTTGATAGTCCTCTGTCAATTCCATGATTACATTAAGTTTGTTGAGCGTATCTTTTGTATAAATGAACTCTTTTCGCTCGCACTCAATACCTGGGATTGTCAGTAGAGCATCTCGCATGAGAAAGAGATATTCATTTGGAATATAGTCAACTGACTGCAGTAATCGCTGAGCGATTCTTGCATATAATTCCTTATCAAACTTAGCTGACCGAATCTCCTCTTCATCTCCCACATAGATCTGATAGAGCTGGATGTAGAGTAAATCATTCACGTCATAATGCTTTTTACTCTGCAAATCGTCCAAATGCTGGGCAAAGAGAGTCATTCCATACTTATGGAATTTCTCAGAAGTATAAGTATAAATCTTTGATTGCAAGATATCCATTACATTCTGCTCAGCTTCTGGCAAATCATCATAATAAACTTCAAAAATTTCATCTATGATATGCTCCAATTCGAACAAAGCTTCGGTATTGCCATAAGTGGTCGTCCGAATCAGCTTATACTTCAAGCGCTGATAGTCAGTAGGTAGAGCTACATCTTCTTTTTTACTTCCTGTCAAAGTTGTCAAATCGACCTCTAGACAGAAAGCCAGATATTCTAAAGTAGAAAGAGTAGGCTGGGAAATGCCTGACTCCAAACGGGTTAACTGCCGTATAGAAAGCTTTGACTCATCACCACACAATTGCTCCTTAGTCCAGCCCCTATTTAATCGAAGCTGTTTCAAATGCTGTCCAAATTCTTTTCCTTGCATCGTCAATCCCCTCCCAAATAAATCAGGAAACTTTTGCTTATGTTATCATGTTATTCTAGATTTATTATAGCATAATTGGAAAGATTTTACTAATAAAATTCCAAAAAGATTACTTCCTTTTCTCAGTGATGAAATCTACCTAACTGTTGCAACAGTTAGGTAGAGCGGAGCTATTGAGACCTTAGGCTCAATAGCTAGTCATGGAACTCTGCAGGAGGTCGCTGACATCCGCCATCACTTGAGAAAAGCATGTAAATCTAAAAATTAGTATATTACAAGTATTAAAGGACCCCAAACTTAAAAGTTTGGAGTCCTTCTACCATATTCTTTTTTAAGCCTAAACACAAAAAACTAGCAATACACATTCAAGTGAGATGGCAAGACACGAATCGTCACAGGCAGTTGGTCGCCCTCATCTCCGTCAACGTTGACGCTGAGCTCTGCCTTGTCATCAGCCAACTCAACTGTGATTTCCCTAAAGGTCAGATACTCGATATTATCACTTTCTTCTCCATTGCCCGAAATCAAATCCGGCACAGAAACCAAGGTGTCCAAGAGATTTTTATCCTTAAGATACAA
>CAUSQY010000088.1:0-5232 GCA_963533645.1 uncultured Streptococcus sp.
GACGATACTCTATATGAAAGTCAAAATAATGTTCATTCTGTAACTTTTGGAAGATGTCGCGATAGGCCTCTTCGTCAAAATGGTCGCCACGGTAAAGAATTTCAAAACTCAAACCATCGTACTCTAGAAAAGCGTTGGCTGATTTAAAGCCATTTTGGCGATAGAAGTCCATGCGGGCCTTCCTTTGCTCCAAGTTATCGCATTCTTCATCTAATCGCTCGACTTCCAATAACATGGTTCGCTGGTAAAAATCGGTCAGCTTTTCGATAATTTCCTTTCCGTACCCGTGGCTTCTCAGGTGGGGCATGATGGCAAAAAAACTGATATAGAAAGCTTTTGGGTTGGAAATAGAGAAAGCAAAGCCGACAAACTCTTCCTGGTTATAAAAGGCAAAGAAGTGGGCATCATCTCGGTCCTGATAGCGCAAGAACTCAGACAGAGGAACTCGTTCTTCTTCAGGGAAAGCTTCCTTGTTTAGCTTTTCAACCTTATCCAGATCGGGAAATACATCCGTTATTAATTGACTAGTCAAACTCATAAATGACCTCCTTTTCTTGATTATAGCAAATTGTCTCCCTGTAAGCAATTGATTGCAAACTTAGTGACAGAGCCTTGTCGCTCCTTTAGAAAGCTGATATAATAGCTTTATGAATAAGAAACGATCCGTGGACTTGATACATGGTCCTATTCTTCCTGCGCTGTTAAGCTTTGCCTTTCCAATCTTGCTGTCTAATATCTTTCAACAGCTTTATAATACAGCTGACGTCTTGATTGTTGGGCGTTTTCTTGGTCAAGATTCCTTGGCTGCAGTGGGAGCTACAACTGCCATTTTTGACTTGATTATAGGCTTTACGCTTGGTGTTGGCAATGGGATGGGGATTGTCATTGCCCGCTATTATGGGGCTCGTAATTTCATCAAAATCAAGGAAGCGGTTGCTGCAACCTGGATTTTAGGAGGGCTTCTCAGTATTTTTGTTATGCTGATGGGCTTTGTCGGCCTGTATCCACTCTTGCAATACTTGGATACTCCGGCGGAAATCCTTTCCCAGTCCTATCAATATATTTCTATGATTGTGACTTGTGTAGGCGTCAGTTTCGCTTATAATCTCTTTGCAGGTTTGTTGCGGTCCATTGGAGACAGTCTAGCAGCTCTTGGCTTCCTGATTTTTTCTGCCCTGGTTAATGTGGTTCTGGATTTGTATTTTATTACGCAACTGCATCTGGGAGTTCAATCGGCAGGCCTTGCTACCATTATCTCGCAAGGCTTATCAGCGGTTCTTTGCTTTTTCTATATCCGTAAGAGTGTTCCAGAACTGCTCCCTCAACTCAAGCATTTCAAATGGGACAAGGCCTTGTATGCGGATCTTTTGGAGCAAGGTTTGGCTATGGGCTTGATGAGTTCCATTGTGTCTATCGGTAGTGTGATTTTACAATCTTCAGTCAATACTTTTGGAGCCGTGATTATAAGTGCGCAAACAGCGGCTCGACGCATTATGGCCTTTGCTTTGCTTCCGATGACGGCTATTTCTTCTGCCATGACAACCTTTGCTTCTCAGAATCTCGGGGCTAAGCGACCAGACCGCATTGTTCAAGGTCTTCGAATCGGTAGTCGCCTGAGCATGTCCTGGGCAGGTTTTGTTTGTATTTTCCTCTTTTTTGCTAGTCCGACCTTGGTTTCCTTCTTGGCCAGTTCAACAGATACTTACTTGGTAGAAAACGGTAGCCTCTACCTGCAAATCAGTTCAGTCTTTTATCCGATTTTGAGCCTTTTGCTGATTTATCGCAATTGCTTGCAGGGCTTGGGGCAGAAAATCCTCCCTCTAGTTTCTAGTTTTATCGAACTAATCGGCAAAATCGTTTTTGTGGTCTTGATTATCCCTTGGGCAGGGTATAGGGGAGTTATCCTTTGCGAACCCCTTATCTGGGTTGCCATGACCACCCAACTGTATTTTTCACTTTTCCGCCATCCCCTGATAAAAGAAGGCAAGGCAATCTTGGCATCCAAAGGACAATCCTAGCTGGATTTGCTGAATAAAATCCATTTCCTTTAGTGAAAATCAGATGGACTTGTGTTATAATAAGAAAGATTAAAATGTGAAAAAAGGAGATTCCTAATGGGACGTAAATGGGCCAATATCGTAGCCAAGAAAACGGCTAAAGATGGAGCTAACTCTAAAGTATATGCAAAATTTGGTGTAGAAATCTATGTAGCAGCTAAAAAAGGTGATCCAGATCCAGAATCAAACTCAGCTTTGAAATTCGTTATCGACCGTGCTAAACAAGCCCAAGTGCCAAAACACGTTATCGATAAAGCGATTGATAAAGCAAAAGGAAACACAGACGAAACCTTTACAGAAGGACGTTACGAAGGATTTGGACCAAATGGTTCTATGCTGATCGTTGATACCTTGACTTCAAACGTCAACCGTACCGCAGCTAATGTTCGTGCAGCCTTTGGTAAAAACGGCGGAAACATGGGTGCTTCTGGTTCAGTTTCTTACCTCTTTGACAACAAGGGTGTGATCGTATTTGCAGGTGAAGATGGGGACGCAGTCTTTGAGCAATTGCTCGAAGCAGATGTTGATGTGGACGATGTAGAAGCAGAAGAAGGAACAATCACAGTCTACACAGCTCCGACAGACCTTCATAAGGCTATCGTTGCCCTTCGTGAGTCAGGTGTCGAAGAATTCCAAGTGACAGAATTGGAAATGATTCCTCAGTCAGAAGTAGAATTGTCAGGGGATGACCTTGAAACCTTTGAAAAACTTTACAGCGTTCTTGAGGACGACGAAGACGTACAAAAGATCTACACAAACGTAGATGGATTCTAATAGAAAAACGAACAGTTTTACTAGCTGTTCGTTTTTTTGATATTTGAAATTAGACTCTGGTTTCAGAATCGTTTTTTTGCTTGCTTTTTTCTAGACCTAGACCGACTGCATGTTTTTGGACGAGCAAGAGTTGCCCATTGTCATCTTTTGCAAAAGTTAAGGTAACAGTCTTAATCTTGTCTCCAATAGAGATATAGGTGATTTTTTTCGTATTGTAACCCTCAAGAGTGAAGTCAAACTCGGAATCTGGCAGTCCGTGTTTTTTGATAATATCCTTGTAGTTGGTACCACCTTTTCCTTTGTTGTCAAGGTCACCTTCGATTAAGGCGTCGAACTGTTCTCGGGTCCAGGTGAAGGTATCGTCTTCATCCTCCTCAGGGATGGAATAGGCGCTATCATCTGTCAAGTCGCTTTCTTCTTCGCGTTCCATTGAGGCACTCGCCTCGCTGTAGGAACGGTTAAACTCCCTGACAAAATCTTTGTAAACATTAGCGTACAGTACCTGGGTCGTAAAGAAAAGTACAACAGAAGCAACTGCCAGGGATGTTCCGATAATGGCCATTGTTTTTCGTTTTTTGAGGTTGACGATAAGGCCGATAATCCCCAAGATAAATGCGACGATGGCGATGAAAAACGATAGATAGTTAATAAACGGGATCCAGGATCCTAAAAGTGCGATGGCTCCAAAAATGGTTGCTAAGATTCCTAAAACTCTTTGTTCTTCTGGTTTCATTTGAAAGTTTTCTCCCTTCATTGAGTGAATGGATTTCTATCCACAGTAGTTAGCGCTTATTATATAAAAGATATTGCCTAATGTCAATTTAAACTAAGATAGTTCTCATGAAAACTTTTTTCTTGACATCTTTTCTGAAAATGATAAAATAGTTCTCATTGAAACTTAAATAGTTCTTGTGAGAACTATATTTGTCGTAAGAAAGGAGCAATCATGGACAAGCCGATGTTAATGTTCAAACGTTTTGGACACCAGGTTCATCTGATGGTACAGAAAGAAGCCAAGCGATGTGGCATTGAATTTATGGGTGGACCCCAAGGGCAGGTTCTGCGTTTTTTAGATCATTGTGAACAAAAAGAGGAACTGGTCTTGATTAAGGATATCGAGCAGGAACTCAATATTACTAAATCTGTTGCGAGTAATCTAGTCAAGCGCATGGTACAAAATGGTTTGGTTGAGTTAGAGGCGAGCCCGAGCGATAAGCGGGCAAAATTTGTTCGCCTGACGGAGAAATCGCGTTCGCAGATGCAAAAAGTTAAGGCTTTTTTTGATCGGATCGATCAGAGTCTGCTAGAGGGGGTTTCAAAGTCAGACTTGGCAATCTTTGAAAAGGTACTCGGGCAATTGCAAGAAAATGTTGAGAAGATAGGAGGAGAGAATGAAGAAACTCGCTAAACGTATTACAGGAAAAGAGTGGGGGATGATTCTCCTTACGATTCTGTTCACTTGTTTCTCGGTCTATCTCGAGTTAGAGGTGCCGACTTATATTTCGCAAATTACAGAATTACTGGGAACGTCTGGAACGCAGTTGGGTGAACTCTGGTCACCAGCTGCGAAGATGATTGGTTTGTCTTTATTGGCTTTCTTTTCATCTGTTATGGTTGGTTTCTTTGCTGCTCGCGTTGCAGCCTCCTATACAACCCATCTACGTAGAGACGTATTTCATCGTGTTTTGGATTTTTCACAGACAGAGATCAAACGTTTTTCAATCCCAAGTCTCTTGACTCGGACGACCAATGATATTACCCAGGTACAGATGCTCTTTACCATGGGCTTGCAAGTGGTTACTCGTGGGCCAATTATGGCTATCTGGGCCATTGGAAAAATCCTTGGTAAGTCCGAATACTGGCTCTGGGCAGTAGTGGTAGCTGTTATCGTCAATGTTCTAATGACAACTGTTCTCATGACTCTAGCCTTTCCTAAACAATCTGTCATCCAAAAATTGACAGATAAACTCAATAGTATCACTCGTGAAAGTTTGACGGGGATTCGAGTTGTTCGTGCTTATAATGCGGAAGATTACCAAGATAAGAAATTTGAAGCAGCCAACGATGAGGTAACACGTCTCAATCTCTTTGTCAATCGATTGATGGCGATTATGAACCCTATCATGATGGCAATTTCGAGTGGTTTGACCTTAGCTATTTACTGGATTGGTGCCTATATCATCAACGACGCAAGTTTGGCAGAACGTTTGCCACTCTTTAGTGATATGGTGGTCTTCATGTCCTATGCTATGCAGGTCGTGATGGGCTTCCTGCTCATGGGAGCGCTCTTTATCGTTCTTCCTCGTACCTTGGTTTCGGCAGGACGTATCAATCAAGTATTGGATCTGCATTCTTCTATTGAAAATCCTAGTCATGCACAGACAGCGGATCCTTCAGTTCA
>CAUSQY010000089.1:0-5095 GCA_963533645.1 uncultured Streptococcus sp.
GGAGCACTGAAGAACTTGCTTCAGTGCTTTCTTTTTTTAATGATGTTGAAGCTGCTTATGAAAATAAGGTAGAAGCAAAAAAACTGCTAGATTCTTATAGGGAATTTAAGTCTGTCGTTCCGAGCAAAAGTGAAGAAAAGCGCCTAGGTCGCGAATTTGAAACGGCTAGCGGTTACTCCTTCTATCATGCAGTTCAATTAGCAAAAGAAAAAAGAGAAGGGAAGATTTCTCTTGGAAACTAAATTTGAATTTGCCAAACAGATTGTGCAGGAAGCTGCTGCCTATATTTTGGCTCACATGAAAGAAGATTTGCAGGTTGAGTGCAAGTCTTCACCTACTGACTTAGTGACACGTTTGGACAAGGAGGTCCAGGAACTCTTGGTTGATCGGATCAAGTCCTCCTATCCTGAGGACTTGATTTGCGCGGAAGAGGGCTGTTTGCGTGCTGCGGTCGATCAAGGTTGTGTTTGGGTGATTGATCCCATTGACGGTACCAATAACTTTGTCGCTCAGCAGGAAGATTTTGCCGTGATGTTGGCTTATTTTGAGAATGGTGTGGGCAAATTTGGCATCATCTATGATGTTATGAAAGGTGATTGTTACCATGGTGGTGGTGCCTTTCCTCCTTGTCGCAATAATGATCCCTTACCGCCTTTTAAAAAGAAGCCCCTCAGAGAATTCCTGGTTGCCGGTAACTCAGGTATGTTTGAAACCAATGAGTGGGGTTTGGGTGATTTGGGTCGAGCAGCATTGGGTGTCCGTGTTTACGGCAGTGCAGCCATTAGTTTTGCCAAGGTTTTATCGGGTCGTCTTCTGACTTATATTACCTACTTGCAGCCATGGGATTACGCTGCGGCCAGTATCTTAGGGGAAAGTCTGGGCTATCGACTTCTTACGGTATCAGGTGAGCCCGCTGATTTTAAAACGCGTCAGCCTGTCATGATGGTGCCAATCGAGATGCAAGAAGAGATTCAGTCTTATATCTACGAAAGGAAAGAGAACTAAATGCAATTTCCAGAAGGATTTGTTGAAAAATATGAAGCGATACTAGAAGATGAGGCAAGAGATTTTCTTGCCTCTTTTAAACAGGAAGCAGTATCGGCTTTTCGGGTTAATCCCTTAAAAGAAAGTCAGTTGTCGTTTGCAGATACTATTCCTCATACACCTTGGGGGCATTATGGTAAGGTCTCTGGAAAGTCTCCAGAGCACGTGACAGGTCTCGTTTATTCGCAAGAGCCTGCAGCCCAAATGGTGGCCCAGGTAGCTCAACCCCTTCCAGGCATGAAGGTCTTGGACTTGGCGGCAGCACCAGGTGGGAAATCCACCCAACTAGCAGCTTATCTGACTAATCAGGGAGTCCTTGTTTCCAACGAAATTTCAAGCAAGCGTGCTAAGATTTTAGTGGAAAATATGGAGCGATTTGGAGCAACAAATGTTGTTGTGACTAATGAATCTGCTGACCGCTTGGCCAAGGTTTTTAAAGGTTACTTTGATGTGATTGTCCTTGATGCACCTTGCTCGGGTGAAGGGATGTTTCGTAAGCAGCCAGAGGCCATGGATTATTGGAGTACTGATTATCCTAGTCAATGCGCCAGTCTCCAAAGAGAGATTTTAGAAGATGCAGTGACCATGCTTGCTGAGGGTGGCCGTTTGGTCTACTCGACCTGTACTTGGGCACCAGAGGAAAATGAAGAGATTGTTCACTGGTTACTAGATACTTATGATTTTGGTCTACTTCCAGTCGAGCATGTGAACGGTATGGTAGCAGGAATTGATCTTCCTGAAACGGCTCGGATGTACCCACACCATTTTAAGGGAGAAGGTCAGTTTGTTGCCCATTTGCAGTTTAAGGGAGAAAATCCAGCACCTAAATTCAAAGCCAGCAAGAGTAATCTCAGTCGTGAACAACTGGCTTTGTGGCATGATTTTACCCAAAAACACTTGCGGGTCAATCTAACTGGTATCTTGCAGACTTTTGGAGATCAACTCTATCTCTTGCCAGAGTTGCTACCTGATCTAGGGAAACTAAAAATTGCCCGAAATGGGCTCCATCTGGGGACGTTTAAGAAGAAACGCTTCGAACCAAGCTTTGCTCTGGGATTAGCCTTGAAACCAAGCCAAGTAAAACAAAGGGTCGAAATCAATGATGAGGACTTTGTAAAATATGTGGCTGGTGAGACTGTTCAATTGTCTGAAGCTCGACCAAATGGATGGTATCAAGTTGTGGTTCAAGGAAACGGATTAGGCTTTGCCAAAGTAACGGGAAATGTTTTGAAAAATTATTATCCAAAAGGGCTCAGATTCAGGTGAAAAAGCTAGTCAAAGAGCCTATTCTATGTTATAGTGGAAGTATGAGTTTTTTCTGATAGTCTTTCATTATTACTTATATTATACGATGGAATTGTCCGCTCCTAAGAATGACTAGATAAAATAAAGCAGGACAATCATTGATGATAATTGGATGATCAGAACAAACGGAAGAAATCAGAACATTTATCATTATGTTCAAGGAGAATAACAGTGAAAAAAAGAAAAAAGCTCGTCATGTCTCTTGCAGCTCTTTTGATGGCAGGTTCTCTAGCAGGATGTGCTAGCTGGATTGATCGTGGAGAATCCATGACAGCCGTTGGTTCAACAGCTCTTCAGCCTCTTGTCGAAGCGGCAGCAGATGAATTTGGTTCTAGAAATATCGGAAAAACAGTCAATGTTCAAGGCGGTGGATCGGGTACAGGACTATCTCAAGTCCAGTCTGGAGCAGTAGACATCGGGAACTCTGACGTCTTTGCAGAGGAAAAAGATGGAATCGATGCTTCAGCTCTAGTAGACCACAAGGTTGCAGTGGCTGGTCTTGCAGTGATTGTAAACAAGGAAGTGGATGTTGAAAATCTCACAACCGAGCAACTTCGCAAAATCTTTACAGGTGAAGTGACCAACTGGAAAGAAGTTGGGGGCAAAGACCTGGCAATTTCAATCATCAACCGAGCAGCAAGTTCTGGTTCACGAGCGACGTTTGATACGGTCGTTATGAATGGCCAAGCGGCAATGCAGAGCCAAGAGCAGGATTCTAACGGGATGGTCAAGTCGATTGTATCCCAAACCCCTGGAGCCATTTCTTATCTAGCCTTTGCCTATGTAGATGAATCTGTGAAGAGTATGAAACTGAATGGGTATGAACCTACGTCTGAAAATGTAACAACCAACAACTGGCCTTTGTGGTCTTATGAACATATGTACACACTTGGTCAGCCAAATGAGTTAGCTGCTGAATTCCTGAATTTTGTCCTCTCAGACGAAGCCCAAAATGGAATTGTTAAGGGAATGGGCTATATTTCCATCAATGAAATGAAAGTCCAAAAAGATGCGTCAGGTACCGTTACAGCAGTAGAAGGAGGTCAATAATGAATCAAGAAGAATTATCTAAAAAATTACTCTCTCCTTCAAAGAACTCTCGCCTTGAGAAGTTTGGTAAAGGTTTGACCTTCACTTGCCTTTCTTTGATTGTTATCATTGTGGCCATGATTTTGATTTTTGTAGCCCAAAAAGGCTTGTCGACCTTCTTTGTCAATGGAGTGAACATCTTTGATTTCCTCTTTGGACAAACTTGGAATCCTTCAGGAAAACAATTTGGTGCCCTTCCAATGATTTTGGGTTCCTTTATTGTGACGATTTTATCAGCCCTCATCGCAACTCCCTTTGCTATTGGTGCTGCAGTATTTATGACAGAAGTATCACCAAAGGGTGCAAAAATCTTGCAACCAGCCATTGAACTTCTCGTCGGTATTCCTTCAGTCGTCTATGGATTTATCGGTTTGCAAGTTGTGGTGCCTTTTGTTCGTAGTATCTTTGGTGGAACCGGTTTTGGGATCTTGTCAGGTATTTTCGTTCTCTTTGTCATGATCCTACCAACTGTAACCTTTATGACAACAGACAGCTTGCGTGCTGTTCCTCGTCATTACCGTGAAGCTAGTTTAGCTATGGGAGCCACTCGTTGGCAAACCATCTGGCGTGTGACCTTGAAAGCAGCACGTTCAGGTATTTTCACTGCAGTGGTCTTTGGGATGGCGCGTGCCTTCGGTGAAGCCCTTGCTATTCAGATGGTTGTCGGAAACTCAGCAGTTATCCCAACCTCGCTAACAACACCAGCTGCGACTTTGACTTCTGTTTTGACTATGGGTATCGGAAATACCGTCATGGGTACAGTTGATAATAACGTACTCTGGTCACTGGCCTTAGTCTTGCTCTTGATGAGTTTGGCCTTCAACAGTGTGATTAAATTGATTACGAAAGAAAGAGGAAAGAAAAACTATGCACGCTAAGAAATTAGATAAACTTGCAACAGCTGTCCTCTATACCATCGCGGGTATCATCGTGACCATCTTGGCGTCCTTGATTCTCTATATCTTGGTGAGAGGGTTACCTCATATCTCTTGGTCTTTCTTGACTGGGAAATCTTCCTCTTATCAAGCAGGCGGGGGTATTGGGATTCAGCTCTATAATTCCTTCTTCCTTTTGGTCATTACCTTGATCATTTCTGTTCCCCTGTCTATGGGAGCTGGGGTTTTCCTCGCTGAGTATGCCAAAAAAGGGCCTGTGACCAATTTTATTCGTACCTGTATTGAGATTTTGTCTTCTCTACCATCAGTCGTTGTGGGTCTCTTTGGTTACTTGATCTTTGTAGTCCAGTTTGAGTATGGATTTTCAATCATTTCAGGTGCCTTGGCCTTGACGGTCTTTAACCTTCCTCAGATGACTCGAAATGTTGAGGACAGTTTAAAACATGTTCACCATACACAACGTGAGGCTGGTTTGGCCCTCGGAATTTCTCGTTGGGAGACTGTGGTCCATGTCGTCATTCCGGAAGCCCTACCAGGTATCGTAACGGGTGTTGTCTTGGCCTCTGGCCGTATCTTTGGTGAGGCGGCCGCTCTTATCTATACGGCAGGACAATCAGCTCCCGCCCTTGACTGGTCTAACTGGAATATCCTCAGTGTTACCAGCCCTATCTCAATCTTCCGTCAAGCAGAAACCTTGGCTGTCCACATCTGGAAGGTCAACAGTGAAGGAACCATTCCTGATGCTACCATTGTATCTGCTG
>CAUSQY010000090.1:0-5086 GCA_963533645.1 uncultured Streptococcus sp.
GGTACTGGTATGGCTCGCTACCGTAACCTTGAACCACAAGCTATCAATGAAGCAGAATATCTGGCTCCAGAACAAGAAGAGGCAGAACTTGCTCCTGTAGAGGAAGTTGTGGAAATCCAAGTTGAAGAAACAGTAGAATAAAAGCAAACAAGAGAACCTTGGGGTTCTCTTTGTTTTATTTCAGAAAATTTTCCCACTTTTACATAAAGTATGGTAGAATAGAAGAACTAAAATGCCAAGGAGGTGTCCATATGGAACAAACATTCTTTATCATTAAGCCAGATGGTGTGAAAAGAGGGTTGGTTGGCGAAATTCTGCAAAGAATGGAGCAACGAGGTTTCAAACTCGAAAAATTAGAGTTACGTTCAGCAGTTTCAGAAGCTTTGATTGATCAACACTATCAAGACTTGGTTGAAAAAAGTTTTTATCCTCCTATCCGTCAGTTTATGACTTCAGGACCAGTAGTGGTGGGCATTCTATCAGGTCCGAAAGTGATTGAAACTTGGCGGACCATGATGGGGACTACTCGTCCAGAAGAAGCTCTGCCAGGAACTATCCGAGGAGATTTTGCCAAGGCTGCAGGAGACAATCAAGCCATTCAAAATGTAGTTCACGGCTCCGATTCGGAAACTTCTGCAAAACATGAAATTGCTCTCTGGTTTAAGGATTAGACTGGTAAAAGAACAGTTCTGTGCACAACAGAGCTGTTTTTTGGTCAGTTGAGCACAAAAAAAGGACACTTGAGGCGGTAACGATCATTTCAAATTCCTCACAAGGTATAATCCCATATAGGGAGGGAAAAGAAATGGTAAAATCAATTCGCTTATTATTGTTGGCTACGGTCATCCAGATTAGTTTTGCTAGTTGCCTATTATGGAAAGAATCCTTTTTATCGTTGAAGCAGACCAATGCTTATTTTTTGATTTTGCTAGTAGGATTTTCTGTTCTTTGTGCTGGGATAAATTATTTCCATACAGCAGACCAGTCTAGACATAGTATTTTACATGTTCAAAAGAAAGTGAGTCTTGTTTATTGCCTCCTTTTAGTAGTCAATCTTTTGGCAACCTGTCTGGTTCTCTCAGAAAGCATCCAAACCACTAGCAAATTGCAGCAGGAACTGGTTGACCTCTTTTTACCCTCCTTCTTTTTCTTGCTAGGAGTAGATCTATTGATTTTCTTACCTTTTGATAAAATTTTTCGCGATATAGAAAATCACCTCAATAAAAAGAAAACAGTCGTCATTTCCGTTCTAGCTACGATGGTTTTCTTGAGGAATCCCTTAGTGATTTTCTCGATTCTCCTTTATATCAGTGTTGGTTTTCTATGCGCACGTTTCCTTTTTCCAAAATGTATTCAAAGGGAAATCTCCTTTTACGGCCACCTGATTCGAGATATCCTGTTTGTTTTTTCAATAGTTGTATTCTTTTAAGTAGAGAAGAATTTTTCAAAATTGTTATAGTAAGTCCATAAAGAAAATTCACACAAAAGAAAACTTTTTGGTATAATAGTAGCATGCACACAAAAAATGAAGAAGAGCTTCTAGCTCTCGGAGAAAGATTAGGTCATTTGCTTCAAAAAGACGATGTTCTGATCTTGACTGGAGAGTTGGGTGCGGGTAAAACAACCTTTACAAAAGGTCTTGCCAAGGGCTTGGGTATCCGTCAGATGATTAAAAGTCCAACCTATACCATTGTCAGAGAGTACGAAGGGCGTTTGCCACTTTACCACTTGGATGTCTACCGTATCGAAGGTGATGCTGATTCTATTGACTTGGATGAGTTTCTCTTTGGAGGTGGTGTGACTGTTATTGAGTGGGGGCATCTTTTGGGTGAAGATTTACCAGATTCTTACTTGGAGTTGGAAATTTTGAAAGAAGCTGATGGTCGTTGTCTTCATTTTACGGCTCATGGCTCTCGGGCTGAACAACTCATCAAGGAGCTTCAAGATGGAGTATGAGTTGTGTATTCGTGAGGCAGAGATTTCAGATGCTACAGACTTAATTGCATTTTTAGATTGTGTCGGTCAAGAGACAGATTTTACCAGCTTGGATGAAAATGGCATCATGATGACAGCTTCTGAAATGGCTCTTTTTATCGAAAAACAAGCTGTATCAGAGAATCAAATTACTCTCCTCGCCTTACTGAATGATGAGATTGCAGGAGTTTTAAATATCACAGCGGACCAACATTTAAGAGTTCGACATATCGGTGATGTTTTTCTAGCAGTTCGAAAGAAATTCTGGAACCAAGGCTTGGCGACTATACTTCTAGAAGAAGGCATCGAGTGGGCTAAAGCCAGTGGTGTCTTGCGCCGTTTGCAACTTAGTGTACAAAAACGAAACGAGGCTGCGATCCACCTCTATTCAAAAATGGGATTTATCACAGAAGGCTTACAAGAACGAGGAGCCTATTTAGCAGAAGGGATATTTTTAGATGTTTGTCTTATGGGCAAGCTGATAAATGAATAACGAGATGATTAAAAAATTAATTGGAATGGTGCTAGGTTTCCTAGCAGTAACAGTTTTAGGTGTAGCGGTTTATGGCTATACCATCTACCAACAGGGAACAGAAACCCTAAGTAAAAAGACTTACAAAAAAATCGGGGAAGAAACCAACGTTATCGAAGCGACGGAGCCTCTGACCATCCTCTTGATGGGGGTAGATACGGGAAATGTGGAACGTACAGACCCGTGGGCGGGAAATAGTGATTCCATGATTCTCTTGACGGTTAATCCCAAAACAAAGAAAACCACTATGATGAGTTTGGAACGGGATATTTTGACCAAGATTGAGACTGGAAACGGTCAAGTTCAGGAAGCTAAACTCAATGCGGCCTATGCTAATGGTGGTGCGGAACTTGCAATTTCTACTATTCAAAAGATGATGAATATCCACATTGACCGCTATGTGATGGTTAACATGCAGGGGCTTCAACAATTGGTGGATGCAGTTGGTGGAATTACCGTCAACAATACACTCGGTTTCCCAATTTCGATTGCTGACCAAGAAGAGTTTAATAAGATTTCCATCGGTGTTGGAGAACAAACCTTGAATGGTGAGGAAGCTCTGGTGTATTCACGGATGCGTTACCAAGACCCAGAAGGAGACTATGGTCGTCAAAAACGTCAACGTGAAGTCATTCAAAAAATCGTTGAGAAGGTTTTGAGCCTAAACAGTGTGAGTCATTATCAAGGTATCCTCAAAGCTTTGAGTGATAACATGCAGACCAATGTGGACTTGTCAGCTAAGAGCATTCCACAATTGCTCGGCTATCAAGATTCTTTCAAGAATATCGAAACGCATCAATTGCGTGGGGAAGATGCTGAGCTACAGGGAATTTCTTATCAGATTGTCACTTCAGAACATATGCTCGAAATGCAAAATCTCTTGCGTCGTTCACTAGGTAAAGAGCCAGTGACAGAATTGGAAACCAATGCGGTACTGTACGAAACAGCCTTTGGTCGGACAGCACCTTCAACCAGTACTAACGCTTCAAACGAAGAAGCAGAATAAGAAAAGAATCAAATCGTGGGAAATTTCCTGCGATTTTTTCAAAAAAATTCGAATAGATAAGTAGGAGGAAACATGAAAGCAGAAATTATTGCTGTCGGAACAGAAATTTTAACAGGGCAGATTGTCAATACCAATGCTCAGTTTTTATCAGAGAAACTAGCCGAAATCGGGGTAGATGTCTACTTCCAAACAGCTGTTGGAGATAATGAAGCTCGTCTTTTGTCCTTGCTGGAGATTGCGAGTCAACGTAGCAATCTTGTGATTTTGACAGGGGGCTTGGGACCAACTGAGGATGATTTGACCAAACAAACTCTGGCAAAATTTTTGGGAAAAAATCTAGTGTTTGACCCTCAAGCACAAGAGAAACTGGATATTTTCTTTGCTCATAGACCTGACTATGCTCGGACACCGAATAATGAGCGCCAAGCCCAAATTGTAGAAGGAGCAACTCCACTGCCAAATGAGACAGGTTTAGCAGTAGGAGGGGTGTCGGAAGTGGATGGCGTAACCTACGTGGTCCTTCCAGGACCGCCGAGTGAGTTGAAACCTATGGTCTTAAACCAACTCTTACCCAAGTTAATGACTGGTACCAAGTTATACTCACGTGTGCTCCGTTTCTTTGGGATTGGGGAAAGCCAGTTGGTGACCATTTTGGCGGATTTAATTGACCATCAAACCGATCCGACTTTGGCGCCGTATGCCAAAACAGGAGAAGTGACCTTGCGCTTGTCTACAAAAGCAGTTAGTCAAGAAAAGGCTGATCAAGCGCTGGACATCCTAGAAAATCAAATCTTGAGTCGCCAAACTTTCGAGGGAATTTCTTTACGAGACATCTGTTACGGATATGGGGAAGAAACCAGCCTCGCAAGTGTCGTTGTAGAAGAGCTAAAGAAGAGACAGAAAAGCATTACTGCGGCAGAAAGCTTGACGGCAGGTCTCTTTCAAGCGACATTAGCAGACTTTTCGGGCGTTTCAGCAATCTTTAATGGCGGTTTTGTCACTTACAGCCTAGAAGAAAAGTCTAAGATGCTGGATATTTCTGAGCAAGAGCTAAAAGAACACGGGGTTGTTTCTGACTTTACGGCTCGAAAAATGGCAGAGCAGGCACGGATCAAGACTAAGTCTGACTACGGAGTCAGTCTGACAGGTGTAGCTGGGCCAGATAGCCTAGAGGGGCATCCAGCTGGTACAGTTTTTATTGGACTGGCACATGCAAAAGGAACAGAGGTGATCAAGGCTAATATCGCAGGACGGAGTCGAGCAGATGTTCGACATATTGCGGTCATGCATGCCTTTAACCTAGTTCGCAAGGCTTTATTAAGTGACTAAATTTTGGTATAATGAAATATAGGTCTAAGGACCAGTAAAACATAGGAGAACAAAATGGCGAAAAAACCAACGAAAAAATTAGATGAAATTGGGAAAAAATTTGGAGCTGACCGTGAAAAAGCATTGAACGATGCTCTTAAATTGATTGAGAAAGACTTTGGGAAAGGCTCAATCATGCGCTTGGGTGAGCGCGCGGAGCAAAAAGTTCAAGTGATGAGCTCAGGCTCATTGGCTCTTGACATTGC
>CAUSQY010000091.1:0-5055 GCA_963533645.1 uncultured Streptococcus sp.
TAGAAAGTTGAGATTATGAGTTATTTTAAAAAATATAAATTTGATAAGTCACAGTTCAAGCTTGGTATGCGAACCTTCAAAACAGGGATTGCCGTATTTATAGTTCTCTTGATTTTTGGTTTTTTTGGCTGGAAGGGCCTTCAAATTGGAGCATTGACAGCGGTCTTTAGTCTACGAGAGAGCTTTGATAAGAGTGTCCATTTTGGAACTTCGCGTATCTTAGGAAATAGCATTGGCGGTTTTTACGCCCTTGTCTTTTTCCTCTTAAACACTTTATTTCATGGAGCCTTTTGGGTAACCCTACTAGTTGTTCCGATTTGCACCATGTTAACCATTATGACAAATGTTGCCATGAACAACAAGGCAGGAGTTATCGGTGGTGTAGCGGCTATGTTAATCATTACCCTATCAATACCAAGTGGAGAAACATTTTTGTACGTGTTTGCGCGCGTATTTGAAACATTTATGGGAGTTTTTGTCGCAATCCTTGTGAATTATGATATTGAGCAACTGAAACTCTTTTGGGAGAAAAAAAGAAAATAATGTTACATTTTATGACATTATTCATTGACGTATGTCTTTTTTTAGACTATAATAGACAGGAAGAAGGAAATTGTAAATGAAGGAAAGAGAATTTCGCCGAAATATGGCTGTTTTTCCTATCGGCAGTGTTATGAAATTGACCGATCTCTCGGCGCGTCAGATTCGTTATTATGAAGATCAAGAGTTGATCAAACCTGATCGAAACGAAGGGAACCGTCGCATGTATTCGTTGAATGACATGGATCGTCTGCTTGAAATCAAAGATTATATCTCTGAAGGTCATAATATTGCTGCGATTAAGAAAAAATATGCTGAACGTGAGGCGAAGGCCAAGAAAGCCGTGAGTCAGACGGAAGTGCGTCGTGCACTTCACAATGAACTCCTCCAGCAGGGCCGCTTTGCTTCAGTACGGTCACCCTTTGGTCGCGGTTAGGCAATCGCAAGTAGTCATATATTAAGGAGAAAACCCATGCCAATCACAGCTGCAGATATTCGTCGTGAAGTCAAGGAAAAAAATGTTACCTTTATCCGTCTCATGTTTTCAGATATTCTGGGAACCATGAAAAACGTCGAAATTCCTGCTACAGATGAACAGTTAGATAAGGTCTTGTCAAACAAAGCCATGTTTGATGGCTCTTCTATTGAAGGTTTTGTACGTATCAATGAATCAGATATGTACTTGTATCCAGACTTGGACACATGGACAGTCTTCCCTTGGGGAGATGAAAATGGAAGTGTTGCGGGTCTGATCTGTGATGTCTATACAACAGAAGGTGAACCATTTGCAGGTGATCCTCGTGGTAATCTGAAGCGTGCACTTCGTCATATGGAAGAAGTAGGATTCAAATCCTTCAACCTTGGTCCAGAACCAGAATTTTTCCTATTTAAGCTCGATGAAAATGGTGATCCAACACTTGAAGTAAATGACAAGGGTGGCTACTTTGATTTGGCACCTACTGACCTTGCGGACAATACACGTCGTGAAATCGTGAATGTCTTGACCAAAATGGGATTTGAAGTAGAAGCGAGTCACCACGAGGTTGCGGTTGGACAACATGAAATTGACTTCAAGTATGATGAAGTCCTCCGTGCCTGTGATAAGATTCAAATCTTTAAGCTTGTTGTTAAAACCATTGCTCGCAAACATGGCCTTTACGCAACCTTTATGGCAAAACCAAAATTTGGTATTGCTGGATCAGGTATGCACTGTAATATGTCCTTGTTTGATGCAGAAGGAAACAATGCCTTCTTTGATCCAAATGATCCAAAAGGAATGCAGTTGTCAGAAACGGCCTACCATTTCCTCGGTGGTTTGATCAAGCATGCCTACAACTATACTGCCATCATGAACCCAACAGTTAACTCATACAAACGTTTGGTTCCAGGTTATGAAGCGCCTGTTTACATTGCTTGGGCTGGTCGTAACCGTTCGCCACTTGTGCGCGTGCCTGCTTCACGTGGTATGGGAACTCGTCTTGAGTTGCGTTCAGTGGACCCAATGGCAAACCCATACATCGCTATGGCTGTTCTTTTGGAAGTTGGTTTGCATGGTATTGAAAACAAAATCGAAGCACCAGCTCCTATCGAAGAAAATATCTACATCATGACAGCAGAAGAGCGTAAGGAAGCTGGAATCACTGATCTTCCATCAACTCTTCATAACGCCTTGAAAGCTTTGACTGAAGATGAAGTGGTTAAGGCTGCCCTAGGTGAACACATCTATACGAGCTTCCTTGAAGCTAAACGTATCGAGTGGGCTAGCTATGCGACCTTCGTTTCACAATGGGAAGTTGATAATTATCTTGACTTATATTAAGAATATAAAAAAGATTGTCTGATTGGGCAATCTTTTTTATTTTTGCAAATTTTTAAATGTATTTTGATGCTGTTTTTAGTATAGGGAATATAGGTAATTTAAATTTTTTAGCTTACTTAAAATTATGCATAGCAAATGGGAATATTCTGATACACAGACGGAGTAGAAACAGGTCGTGTTGAGAAGTCCAACACAATCACCACTCCAGCAGTAGATGAGATCGTTGAAGTAGGAACTAAGAAAGTAGTAGCCCCAGTTGTAACGACTAAGGAAGAAACAAAGACAGAAGAAGTTGCCTTCCAAACTAAGGAAGTCACAAATCCTGAACTTCCAGAAGGAACTCGTCAAGTGAAAGTTGCTAGTAAAAAAGATGTTCGCACCATCGTTTACACAGTTACCTACACAGACGGAGTAGAAACAGGTCGTGTTGAGAAATCAAACATAATCACCCCCCCCAGCAGTAGATGAAATCGTTGAAGTAGGAACTAAGAAAGTAGCATCTACAACAACAGGAAACCAAGCTGAAAGCAACAAGAAAGAAGAAACTGCAAGTCAAGATAAGAAAGCTCTACCAAACACAGGTTCAGCAGTATCTAGTCTTCTTTCAATCATCGGTCTTAGCAGCTTTTGTCCTTCGTAAGAAAGACTAAGCCATCTTAATGTTCAAAAGTTTTTTGTGAGACAGATATCAAAAAGAACTCGAGATTGATTCTCGGGTTCTTTTTATAAAATATAAAATAAACCGAGACCCTTTAAATCAAAAGAGAGAAACTCTTATTCTATTTTCGAAATTATAAATAAAAATTAATTTATTTGTATGGTTTATAGAGGGGTTTCTGGTATAAATACTACATAATGAAGATGGATTCAATGACTCAAAATAGATTTTACTTCTTGTCAACTTTGTGAAAAGAACACATTTTTTAATATATAGACAGATGTTTTAAGTATATATGGACAGAATGAATAATAATTTGGAAATACAAAAAAGTAAATATTTTTTTATATCTGCTTTTAATTGCCCTTTGTTTGTGTTAAAATGAGATGAACATTTCTTTTGAAATGATTAAACAATCATTTTTAGTTTTGGAGGTACATTATGAAATGGAAACATCGCATGAGAATGCCTTTTTCTACTATTTTCAGTAGAAAAAAACAGGCTTTTCTCGGACTAGTCGTTTTACTTTTTTCTATTTTTCTTCTTCCGCTTCAATCTTATGCGGCTTTAGAAGAAATAAAAAATGGAACGGATATCTCAACCTTGGATATTCGTAAGTTTAATTTGAACATCAACAATTTTAGTGTTTTATCTAAATCACAGGCTGTTGATCAGTTTCATTTATCGAATCCCCACTATGAATATCTCTGGGGTGGTGCCTATCCAGGCGATATGGAGAACTTTACTCTTAAAGTAGATAAAAGTAAAAAACAGGATCAAGTTTTTGAAAATCCTCTTTCTCTAAAATTCACAAATATTGGGACAGTTAATGGTAAGCAAGTAGATGCTTACTTAAAATTCAATAAGGTAACTCTTCACTATCTAAACACTGCTCAAGCAGAGTCTGAAATGAATAGTACTCAAAAATCTACGGTTGAATTTTTCTCAATTTCTGAATTATGGGAAAGTAGTGCTTTTGAAATTGGTAATGTTCCTTACGTAGATGCGAACCATGATTACATCATGAATAAAGCATTTTGGATTGATGCTGATGTAACAGCCGAGTTGAGTTATGCAGATGGTTCAGAGACAGATTTGAAGTTGGTCATGAAACCAACGGATATCGATGCAATGGATGCAAACAACTTGAAGGAAACCTTCTATATTAAAGATTATCAAAATGATGTTAATCTTCGTCTGATGAACAATTCCAATGTTTTGAAACAGGAAGACCAAGGAGAACGAACTGCTTGGATTGCGACTCAGATTACAAGTGGTAGCTATTCTGAGAACAATATCTCTGGTTTTGCCCTTCGATCAAATAGTAATAGGATGAATTTTGCTTATTCATCAACAGAGGTTGCTTCGGCCGTCTTTGGTCTCTATATTGAAAAAATTGATCCGAGCCCTGTTCTAGAAGTAGATCCTACAGAGATTCCAGCTAAAGAGGGGCAGGATGTAACTTATAAGGCTACCTTTAAAATTCCGGTTCCAGGTAAAGATCTTTTAGCAGCTCCATCATCTATTGAGATGGTTCAAAATTTTGATGATCGCTTGGACTATAAAGAACTTAAAGTTGAATCAGGTGGAGTGACTCTGCAAGAAGGACGTGACTATACGATCGAGAAATCAGGTCAAACAGTTACTGTTAAAATGACACCTGAATACATAAAATCAAATTCTGCCGCTGAGATTATTATCACTTATAAAACAGCTACAAACAAAAAGGTAGAAGAAAAAGGTCCTGAAAAAATTAACAACACTGTAACCTTGCATGTTGATAACTTATCAGCTCCTTCTAATCAGGTGAGCACTGCTCTTCTTTACGAAAAACACCATGAATTTGTCAGTGGAACTCCAGGTAAAGAGTTGCCACAAGAAGTGAAAGACTTGCTTCCAGCAACAGAAAAGAATTTACCTAATGGCAGTCAAGTAACGCCAACGCAACCAAGTCAAACAGAAGTGAAGACAGCAGAAGGTACTTGGAGCTTCAAGTCCTATGACAAGTCATCAGAAACCATCAATGGAGCGGATGCCC
>CAUSQY010000092.1:0-4923 GCA_963533645.1 uncultured Streptococcus sp.
GCTTGCGAAAGAGCTTGGCGAGTCTCAGACAAAACCTCCATCACATCTCTTGAATAATTGCTATCATCACTATAACCATATCCCGCCCGCTCCACGATAACTACCTTATACCGTTTCGATAAGGATTCCGATACTTCTTTAAAATCCAATATAGGAGAAGCAATACCAGCACCTGAGAGAACGACTACAGTATCAGGACCATCCCCTTCAACGTAAACATTTATTTGATGTCCATTGACGAGAACTTGTTGTCCCATAGGTGACAGTGAGGCTTCTTCCTTTTCCAAACTGATACGGTGAAAGATGAATGTAGCGAGTAAAAACAAAAGAATGAAACTAAGAAAGGCAAGAAACCATTTTTTCAGTATTTTCATAGCATTATTGTACAAAAAATCGAACCTTTTAGCAACTTAAGATTGGTTCTTTTACAGTATATTCGCTATATATCCAGACACCAAAAAACCTGCCTATTGGGCAGGTTTCATCTGTATTGTTCAGCTAGATTAAGCTTTACCTTCTGAACCGAATACGTCGATACGTTCTTCAACTGATGCTTGGATAGCTTTTACACCGTCAGCCAAGAATTTACGTGGGTCGAAGAGTTTCTTCTTGTCGTATTCTGCTTCGTTTGCTTCGTAGTCACGAGCAAATTTACGAGTTGCGTTAGCGAATGCGATTTGGCATTCAGTGTTAACGTTAACTTTGGCAACACCAAGTTTGATAGCTGCTTGGATTTGGTCATCAGGAATACCTGAACCACCGTGCAATACGATTGGGAATCCTGGAAGAGCTTCTGTCAATTTCTTCAAGTGGTCAAGGTCAAGACCTTCCCAGTTTGCTGGGTAAGGACCGTGGATGTTACCGATACCAGCTGCCAAGAAGTCGATACCAGTTGCAACCATTGCTTTAGCGTCTTCGATTGGAGCCAATTCACCTTTACCGATGATACCGTCTTCTTCACCACCGATAGTACCAACTTCAGCTTCTACTGAGATACCTTTAGCGTGTGCTTTTTCAACAACTTCCTTAGCCAATTTAAGGTTTTCTTCTACTGGAAGGTGTGAACCATCAAACATGATAGAAGTGTAACCAACTTCGATACACTCAAGTGCATCTTCGTAGTGACCGTGGTCAAGGTGGATAGCTACTGGTACAGTGATACCCATTGATTCAACAAGGTTAGCGATCAAGTTGCGAGCAACTTTGTAACCACCCATGTATTTAGCAGCACCCATTGAAGTTTGGATCAAAACTGGAGCTTTTTTAGCTTCTGCTGCACGCAAGATAGCTTGAGTCCACTCAAGGTTGTTTGTGTTAAATCCACCAACTGCATAACCGTTGTCACGAGCTGCTTGGACAAATTTTTCTGCTGAAACGATTGCCATTTGTCAGGCCTCCTATATATTTTTTGGGACATCCCATTTACATTGTTCATTTTATCACTTTTTGATAAAAAAAGCTAGTTTTTCCCATACTTTAGATTGAATTTCTTATAGCTCAATCTATGCAAACCCTTTCTTTCCCTTAGTCTTGGGCTATTTTAGGATAAGACATGAAGAAGGTCAAACGATCATCTTGCATCTCAAAATGATAAGGTAATTTCTCGTGTTCTAATAAACTTTTGACCACAAAGATCCCCATCCCCGAACCCTTGGCCTTGCGACTAGCATTTTCAGAAAAAGACTGGGCTAGTTTTTCTTGCTCTTCAGGACTACAGCTATTCTCGATAAAGAGTTCCCCCTCTCTCTCGCCAATGCGGACCAGGCCACCTGGAGTGGAGTGCTTGATGGCATTGCTGATGAGATTAGATAGGATCAACTTCATCACAGATGGATTTATGTAAGCCTGCTGATGAGTCAAGCTAATGTCTATCTGAACTTTTCTTTCCTTGGCGAGCAAAGCATAATCCTTGACCAAACTTTGCGTCATCTGAAGGAGGTCAACCTCTTCTTTCTCGTCTCGCAATTCCTGAACGGAAGAAAGAGACAATATCTGGAGAACGTGGTGGCTGAGGTCATCCACAATCCCCAAGGCAACTCCAAGATAATGGTCTCTATCCTTATAACGGCCGACATTTTCTTTCATATTTTCGATTAGGATTTTCAAGCTGGCCAGAGGTGTTTTCAGTTCATGAGAAGCCCCTCGTAGGAACTCAACCTTCATCTTCTCCAGCTGGAGAATAGCTTCATTCTTGTCATGCAAGTCCGCAATGACAGTCAAGAGATGCTGGTAAAGGCTATTGATTTGTTCCTTGAGATCACCTATCTCATCCTTAGAATCCACGCGCAATCGCACTTGGGCATCCAAATCCATCATCCTACGGGTCACCCGCTTGATTTCCAGAATCGGGGCAACAATGGTCCGAGCGTAGATGTAGGCCACCAAAAGAGAAATCAGAAAGGATGCCAGCAAGGTATAGGGAAGAAACTGGAGACTAATCTGCTCTGCTTCCTTTTGCAAGTCCATTGAAGCTAGAAATTGGAGAGTCATAGTGCTGCCATCTTGCGTTTTCACCTCACGCTCCTCAATAAAAAGGGAAGTAGTTTGACGGTCCGTATCCAGAGGAAGATTGTCCTTGACTTCTAACTTGTCCTCGGTCATTTCTCCCTTGACAGCTCCTTTGATATCACTGGTCTGGGAATACAAGTCTAAGACTTGCTCAATATTCTGCCTATCTTTTCCATCCAGGGACTGGGCAATGGCTGTCGCTTTCTGGCCAATGGTTTCCTGACGATGGCTTAGATAAGTAGAGGGAAAGAGAAAATAAATGGCTAAATGAAGACAAATAACCAGAACACTAAAAATCGAGAAGGTATAGATAAATATCTTTGTAAATAAACCTGTTCGTTTCATTTTCGCTCCAATTTATAACCAACATTGCGCACAGTGAGGATACAATCCAAGTCTAGCTTTTTCCGCAGTTCCTTGATATAGACATCAATGACACGGTCAAAGGGAACCTCATCTGTCGCCTTCCAGACAGCATCGATAATCTGAGAACGAGTCAAGGCCCGTCCCTCATTTTTCACCAGATAGTCCAGAATTTCCAACTCTTTGGCATTGATGGCCACTTCTTGACCTGCGAGGCTTGCACTATAACTCTCAAAGTCCACCTTGGTATCCTTATAAGAGAAGACTCGTCCCGTATCGTAGTAGCGCTTGAAAATTGCATCTACCCTAACTTTTAAGAGGGAGAGGGAGAAGGGTTTTTCCAGATAGCCGTCTGCCAGAGATGCAAAGGCGCCCATCTTATATTCCTCATCCTGAAAGGCTGTCAGCATCAAGACAGGAACCTGACTGGTCTTACGAATCTCCGCTAGGACTTCTAGGCCATTAAGCTTGGGCATCTGGATATCCAGTAGTACTAGGGCTACTTCATAGCTGGAAAATTTTTCTAGAGCTTCCTGACCGTCTGCTGCCTCAATTGTTTCATAACCACAATCTGTCAGATAATCACTGATCCCCTCACGGATCATCTCTTCATCTTCTACAATTAAAATTTTCATAGAAAAAACGTTTCACATTCCTTTAAATTTCTTGTAAATCTTCTCTGTTTCATCCTGATAGGAAGAGTCCTTATCAAGATGAAATAGATAAAAATGCTACCTATATTATACCCCATTTAGGGGAGAATAGGTAGCAAGTTTTTTATTCGCTATCGAGCAAGAGTTCTTTTGGTTGTTTTCTAAGGAGATTGCTTGAAGCAAGCGCCATAACAAGAACGACTAGAACTAAAGCAAGGACAAAGACGATGATAAAGTCTGATGTCTGAATGGAAATGTCTAGGCTCGACAAGGTCTTGCTAAAGCCATCTACTTCTGCACCACCACCAAGGTTAGAAGCTTGAGCCGCCTTGCTGGCTTGCTTAGCAACACCTGAAGTGACATTGGCAAGAACAGTGTTTCCGATGGCACGAGCTGTGTAGTTGGCTAGGAAGTAAGCCGAAACAAGAGCAGGGATGGCAATCAAAATCGATTCGGTGATGAATTGCCCCAAGATACTTGCCTGCTTGAGACCGATAGAGAGGAGAATGCCCACTTCCTTGCGACGGGCGTTGATCCAAAGACTGAGCAAGAGTGCAAGGAGAAGAACTGAGAAGCTCAAGCTACCCCAGAAGAGGAGGTTGGCCATCTTGTACATACCAGAGATGGATTGCTCTAGAGCTGGGTAGTTAGAGGAGCTCTTCACAAGTGTGTAGCTCTTCCAGTTGATGCCACTGATACCATTCAACTCTTTCATAACATCATCCAAGTTCTTGTCCGCTGTTACAAAGAAGGTTGCGTCCCCATAAATAGCTGTGTCTTCTGTGTATCCATAAAGTTTTGCAGCAGTGTGAATGTCTGTGATAGCTGTATTTTCATAGAGTTCTTGTGAGTAGGTTACTGCTGACTTATTGTGACCATCAAAGAGTCCCTTGATTGTCACTTCAACTGTTTCCTTGGCTCCTTTTTCATTGTCTGCATCGTAGACATTGGAATCCAGTTTAACCTTGTCCCCTACTTTCCAGCCGTGTTTGGCTGCCAAGTCCTTGTGCATAAGAATCTTGTCTTTGTCGTCGTTGGTTAGGTGCTCACCTTCAACCAGCTTATATGAGCCAGAGACAAACTTATCTTCTTTTGAGGAGTCATTGACACCTGTAATCATCAAACTGCTGCCAAACCGTTTGGCACGGTCTGCAGTGAGATTTTTCTTGGTTTCTGGCGTTTCAATCAGGTCGTATCCAGTCAAATCTCCGATAGCGTTGATGCGTTTAACATAAGACTCGATGGCCTTGTTTTCGGTGATTTTTTTGATATCCTCACCCTTAATATTCCCAGAACCACGTGGCGTTCCTTGATTGACGCGACGATTGATTTGCATGGAGAAGCTATTGGTGATATTTTTAAAGGTCTCCTGAGAAGCCTTGGCAGTAGCTCCCTTGAT
>CAUSQY010000093.1:0-4862 GCA_963533645.1 uncultured Streptococcus sp.
GCAACAATATCTACCTCGATGTGACAGACAAGGTCAAGGAAAAGTTGGTTGACTTAGGTTATGATCCAAAAATGGGAGCACGCCCACTCCGCCGTACCATTCAAGACCATATCGAGGATGCCATCACTGATTTCTACCTTGAAAATCCAAGTGAGAAAGCCCTCAAGGCAGTCATGACAAGCAATGGCAATATTCAAATCAAATCTGCCAAAAAAACTGAGAAAACAGAAGAGATTGCTTCTGAAATAGAAGAATAAACCTCATAAAAAGAACAGGAAACAAGATTTCCTGTTCTTTTTTTAATTCTCTTCTTGAACTTGATAGCGAAGAATTGTTTTTAATTTGCTTGGCTCCGTTCGATGAAGGTTATTGAGATAAATTTCTCGGTGGACTTCCGAAGTTCTTTTGAGTTTATGAAGTTTACAAAAATGCTCCATCTCTGCAAAAGTCTCATTTTCAGTATCAAAAGGTCCTACATGAAGCATAGCAAGGCTTTGGCCTTCCTCTATCATTTCAAAACGAATAGCCTCATAGAGAATATTTGGCTTCTTGATTATGACCTCTTCCAAAGCTTTTTCAAATAGTTCTCTCGTAATAAAATCGGGTTGCCCAATCATAATGCTATAAGAAAGCTCACTTTTTACCAGTTCTCCCTCCTTCTCCTTTCTCCATACACCTTCTAAAGGAAAGACAGTAAAATCAGTGTAAACCTCATCCAGAGGAGCTTTTTTATACTTCATCTTTATCGCATAGGCTAAGGCATATAAGGCCCCTACGCGTTCTGAAAAATCTTCTTGATTTGGATCACCTTTACCATCAATCACGATATAGGATTGACCTGGTACCTGCAGGATGCTGGGCCTAGCTTTCACTTGATAAAGATCTTTTGCTTCTTTTCTCCATTCGTATTTCATTTGGTTCTTCTCCTTTCTATCTCTAGTATAGCACCAAAACCCTGACATCTTTTGTCAAGGTTTGTAAAGTTTTTGGATTTTTTCTAGTCTAGAAAGCAATTCCTTCTTCAGATGATTGGGGGCGAGTATTTCCACCCCATCTAGATAAGACAGGAGGTAAGTATACAGGCTTTCATGCTCTGGTAGGACTGTCTTGACATAATAACACCCATCTTTCCCCAAGCTAATCTCATCTTCTGAAAAATCTTCATAAACCCGGAAAGCAAGCTTGGGACTAAACTTCAAGGAAACTTCGATTTGATGTGTCACTTGATCTGAACCATCAACCCAATCCTCCACATTTTTCTGATTCACAGTTTCAGTTGTTAGGTGATAATTCCTAATTCTAGACAATTTGAAAAAACGCCACTCTTCCTTCAAACAACAGTAGGCATGAAGGTACCAATCTCTCTTTTTAAATACTAGTTTAAATGGTTCGACTGTACGAATCGTTTTCTGACCACACCCACCTAGATAAGTAATCACCAGTTGTCTTTTCTCTAGAATAGCATGTTTGATGTTATCAAATAATTCTTTTTGACCTTCTCGCTTTCTCCAGTCAGTCAAGTCTACTTCTATCCAAGGGCTGGGAGAAACTTGAAAAATAGATTCCAACTTTTCAAGCAACAGATCTTGCTTGTCATTTGTCAGGGCTTGAATTCCTTGCAAAGCTGATAGAAGTTCTAATTTTTCATCCTCCGATACGAGAGTACGATCCAGAACAAAGTCCTTCATTAAAAAGATTCCGCCTGCCTTCCCAGGTATCGAATATAGAGGAATCCCCGCCATACTCAACCGCTCAATATCGCGATAAATCGTTCGTACAGATACTTCAAATAATCGAGCTAATTCAGGAGCCGTTGTACTGCCTTTTTCTAAAAGTAGATATAGGATACGAAATAGTCTTGATTCTGCCATAAAGTCACCTCTCTTTTATTATACCAGTTATAGTGCTAGGTCTGGAAAGTTTAACGAGACAAGGATTGACCAAGACAAAGTAGCTTTTTCTGCACCAGTTCGTTGGTTTATTCTTGACAGCTTGCCCCTCGTCTATTATGATAATAATAAAGATACTAGAGAATGAGGAAAATGCAATGGCAAACCCAACTTTTGGTGAAAAAAAAGAGAATGTGACCTACCAGCCCCGCTATGGTGTGTACGCAGTTATTCCGGATGCGGAGAAAAAACAAATTGTCCTAGTTCAAGCCCCCAATGGTGCTTGGTTCTTGCCAGGTGGAGAAATTGAAGCTGGCGAAGATCATCAAGAAGCACTGAAGAGAGAACTAATCGAAGAACTTGGCTTTACAGCTGAGATTGGAACCTATTATGGGCAAGCTGATGAGTATTTCTACTCTCGCCACCGTGATACCTACTACTACAATCCAGCTTATCTCTATGAAGCTACTTCTTTCCAAAAAGTACAAAAACCATTGGAAGATTTTAATCATATTGCTTGGTTCCCTATTGACGAGGCTATTGAAAACCTCAAACGTGGTAGCCATAAATGGGGAATTGAAGCTTGGAAAATCCAGCATGGAATTGGCTAAAATACACGATTTTATCCAAAAAGTGCTATAATAGAGTTAGAAAATCGGAGGAACTGTTATGAAGCTTATCAACACGACAAATTCACACTCGCAACTTGTTAAAAGCCAATTAGAAAGCACTGATGCAACTCTTGTCGAAGTTTATTCTGCTGGGAATACAGATGTGATTTTCACTCAAGCTCCGCTTCACTATGAAATCCTCATTTCCAACAAACACCGTGCTATTCGTGAACCTGAAATCGAAACCATCCAAGACTTCTTCTTGAAACGTAAAATCGACAAAGGAAGCATTGATGAAGCCAATATCAAGACGCTTTATTCAGATAAATTGATTGAGATTTCAATCCCTATAAAATAAGAAGACCAGCCAAAAGCTGGTTTTCTTTTGCAAAAAAGATTGGTAGTTCACAGCTACCAATCTTTTAATTTTATTTCACGGCTTCTTTCAAAGCGTCTACCTTGTCCAAACGTTCCCATGGAAGGTCAATATCTGTACGTCCCATGTGTCCATAAGCCGCTGTTTGACGGTAAATTGGGCGTTTGAGATCCAGCATTTGAATAATTCCTGCAGGGCGAAGGTCAAAGATTTGACGCGCTGCTTTTTCAAGCTTGCTTTCAGCTACTGTTCCTGTACCAAAAGTATCGATACGAACAGAAACAGGTTGCGCCACCCCAATAGCATAGGCCAATTGCACTTCTGCCTTCTTAGCAAGGCCTGCTGCAACGATGTTCTTGGCAATGTAGCGAGCTGCATAAGAGGCTGAACGGTCCACCTTAGTCGCATCCTTACCAGAGAAGGCACCACCACCATGGCGAGAGTAGCCACCATAGGTATCCACGATAATCTTACGACCAGTCAAACCTGAGTCTCCTTGAGGTCCACCGATTACAAAACGACCAGTTGGATTGATGAAGAATTTGGTTTGCTCATCCAAGTAAGATGCTGGAATAACTTCCTTGATAACCTTGCTAATCACATCATTGTGAATTTGTTCATTGCTAACTTCTGGGTCGTGCTGAGTTGAAATCACGACTGTATCCACACGTACTGGACGATCATTTTCATCATACTCAACCGTAACTTGTGATTTAGCATCTGGACGAAGATAGCTGATTTCACCAGACTTACGAAGTTCTGCCAAACGACGAACCAACTTGTGGCTAAGTGAGATTGGTAAAGGCATGAGTTCTTCTGTCTCATCCACTGCAAATCCAAACATAAGACCTTGGTCACCAGCACCAATCAAGTCCAGTGGATCTTGATCTGCATTTCCACGGACTTCCAAGGCTTCGTTAACACCTTGAGCGATATCCGGTGACTGCTCAACAAGTGACGGATGAACTCCCACCGTCTCCGCAGAAAAACCATACTCTGTATTGGTATAACCAATCTCTGCAATGGTATCACGAACCACACGGTTGATATCCACATAAGCATTTGTAGAAATTTCACCAAAAACATGGACCGAACCTGTGTATACAGCTGTCTCGGCAGCAACGTGCGCATCTGGATCCTTTGCTAAAATAGCATCCAAAATCGCATCTGAAATTTGGTCTGCAATCTTATCCGGATGCCCCTCAGATACAGATTCAGACGTGAATAATTTACGTTCTGACATAAAAATGTCCCCCCTTAAAAAATATTGTTATAGAGTTACAAAGTACTGATAGAAAAACTACTAGTAATGAATACCTACCATCTTATCGGGACTATATAACCTTATCATTATACCACTTTTTACTTTTTTTTGCAGTATTTTCTCTAAATCAAAAAAAGAACCTTACGGCTCTTTTCTCGGCATAATAATTTGGCTTGTACTCCATAATACAGAAGATCATACCTATGTTTATCTGCATACTTCGTTTACAAACTACCTATTTTTTCGTCTGCTTTTTCCTCACAATGTTTTAACAAACAATCTTCCAGTTAGGCTTACTGTTCCTTAGACTTTCTATTGCTTACAGTTAAGCCAAGTCCAGCCATTAGGAGGCCAAGTCCCACAATACCATAGTTCGCTGTATCATTACTTCCTGTATCAGGGAGTTTCGCCACTTCTTTTTTATAAGCTGTAGCTACTGGAACTGTTGTAGTTGGAGTCGCACTTCCTGTCTGAGCAATAGGTAGTGTTGTACGACGTTCTAAGTAAAATTGGTAATTATCTTTCGTTACCTTGTAATTGTGTCCTTCAGTCACAGTTTCAACAATCCATGTAGTTGCATCCTTAGTTAAAGAATCAGCCAAGTTACGATTAATATTCATTAATCGACCTTCAGATACAAAATCTTTATAGCTAATATCGGTCCCTGTCGAAGTTGCAACAATTCTTTCGATTTTTGCGGCTTTCAAAGACGCAAGAGTATT
>CAUSQY010000094.1:0-4850 GCA_963533645.1 uncultured Streptococcus sp.
AATGCTCAGTTGGAAGTAACTGGTGTCATCCTTACCAAGATTGATGGAGACACACGTGGTGGTGCGGCTCTATCTGTTCGTCATATCACTGGTAAACCAATCAAGTTCACTGGTACGGGTGAGAAGATTACAGATATCGAAACCTTCCACCCAGACCGTATGTCAAGCCGTATCCTTGGTATGGGGGATATGCTCACTTTGATTGAGAAAGCTTCTCAGGAATACGATGAGCAAAAAGCCCTTGAAATGGCTGAGAAGATGCGTGAAAACACCTTTGATTTCAATGATTTCATTGATCAGTTGGATCAGGTGCAAAACATGGGGCCGATGGAAGACTTGCTCAAGATGATTCCAGGTATGGCTAACAATCCAGCCCTTCAAAACATGAAGGTGGATGAGCGCCAGATTGCGCGCAAACGTGCTATTGTGTCTTCAATGACACCTGAAGAACGTGAAAATCCAGATTTGTTAAATCCAAGCCGTCGCCGTCGTATCGCTGCAGGTTCTGGAAATACCTTTGTCGAAGTCAATAAATTCATCAAAGACTTTAACCAGGCTAAACAGCTCATGCAAGGTGTCATGTCTGGTGACATGAACAAGATGATGAAGCAAATGGGAATCAATCCAAACAACCTTCCTAAAAATATGCCAAATATGGGAGGAATGGATATGTCTGCCCTTGAAGGCATGATGGGACAGGGTGGCATGCCGGATATGTCAGGTCTCGGAGGAGCAGGCATGCCAGATATGAGCCAGATGTTTGGTGGCGGACTCAAAGGTAAAATCGGTGAATTTGCCATGAAACAGTCTATGAAACGCATGGCCAACAAAATGAAAAAAGCTAAGAAAAAACGCAAATAAAAAAGGAAAGCAGAAGTGCTTTCCTTTTTATATAAAATATGTGCTTTCTATGATTAGGCAATTTTCTTAATCGAAAAATTTACTAAATAGAAAGGGTAATCTCAAATCCTTGCATCCATTCGGATTTTACTGTGATTTCGATTTTTAAAGCATCTGCTAATTGTTTGACTAGATAGAGACCCATACCTGTTGATTTTTTCCTTGTATCACCTGAATCACCTGTAAAGCCTTTTTCAAAGATATGAGGGAGGTCGCAAGCTTTAACTCCGCAGCCATTATCCCTAATAATCAGACTTGTGCGCCCCTTATCCTTTGACATATAAATATTGAGTTCGGGCTTGTCGGAGCTATATTTAATGGAGTTGGCTAGGATTTGAGAGAGGATAAATTCAAAACTGCGTTGATCGGTGTAGCAGATTCCTTGTACGTTTTCTACCTTAATCGTAAATTTCTTTTCTTTGAGCAAGGGATCAAAGTTTTCCAAAAGATCCTGAATACACTCTTGGAGGTCGACATCTTCAAATAGAAAATCATTTTTTTCACTTTTAATCCTATAATAGAATAGTATCTGTGATACATTTCCTTGGATTTGATTTTTTACATAATCCAACTTAAAAGCTGTATCCTTCGGCAGCTGGTCACTTTGGTTGTCCAAAAGGAGGGAAAGAAGCGATAGAGGAAGTTTGATTTCATGAGCCCACTTTTCAACATAGTCCTCATAGTCGGCTAGTAATGAATTGAGCTTTCCTATTTCTGCCTGCCTTTGGTAGAGTGCATTTGCGATTTCTTCGATGCTTTCTTTCTCTGAGACAGTTGATAAACGCAATAATTCCAGCTCCGTATCCATCTTAGGATTGGCTATGAAGGCTTTATAAGCAGCTGATTTTTTTCTTTCATTTCTTATAAGTAGGAGTGATAGGATAAAAAAGAGTAGGACTGTAGCTAAAAGATAGAGCAGGATGAGAGCTTGAAACATCCTCACGTCTGAAAGCCAAAGCAGAATCGCTGTGAATAGATCAAATGTTAAAAGAACAAGTAACCAGGGCAGGTAAGTAGCTAGATATTTAAGATTCTGTTTCATCTGGACTTACCTCTTCTAGCTTGTAACCAATACCTCTGACGGACTTGACTTGAAGGGCAATGCCAGACTGCTTCATCACCTTTTTGAGCCTTGCAATGTTTACTTGAAGAGCATTTTCATCGATGAACTCAGTTGTGTTCCATAGTTTCATACATAGTTCTTCTTTTGTGACGACAGGAGCATTAGTAACCAATAAGGTTTCTAACAATTTCCCTTGATTTTGGGGGAGTAAAATCGAATGTCCATTGATATAAAGGGTATAGGTTTGTCTATCCAGCAGAAAATTATCTTTTTCAAGTAGATTTTGTCTGCCTTCATAGCGTTTCAAGATATTTTCTATACGTGCCAAAAATCTTTCTTTCTTGAAAGGCTTTGTTAGATACTCATCTGCCCCTAATTTCAGGGCGTAGATTTCATCTTTTAATTGTTCACGGGAAGTGAGAACCAATATAGGGACAGAGCGTTTGGACTTGAGATTTTTACAAATTTGAAAACCTGTTTCTCCTGGCAAATTCAAATCCAGTATGATTAGATCCGTATCGTATTGCAGCACTTGCTGGCTTGTATCTTTGAAGTCAGTCAACTTATCAACTTGATAACCCGCTTTCTCTAACAAGATGACAATTTCATCTCGAATCAAGGCTTCATCTTCAATTACTAGAATATGCTTCATATCGGTTCCTCCTTTTCCTATTTTATTCTACCTTATTCTACCTTATTCTTCTCTTTTTGGTTCCATTAAGGACAACAAGTACTTGTTGCTATTTTTCTTTACAATTCTGATATAGATGACTTCAAAACCAGCTAAGAGCAGTACTATCAGCATAGCTGTCATAAATTTCTGCCCCATGGCCATTCTTGCACTAGCCGGTACTATTCCTGTGAGGAGGGAGCTCACTCCGAAGCTACTACTGAGAAGTGCAATGGCTATTGGCAGACCGAAATACCAGTTGATTTGTTTTTCTGAAGATTTACAAAGAGTTTCGTAGTTAGCTCCAAGATGGATCAAGGTTTGATATCGTCTGTAGGATTGTCTTTGTCCCATCAAAAACTGGATGCCGATGATTGTATTTGCAACGACAAGGAAAATGATTGCCAGATAAATAGTAATATAGCTAGCAGAGATAATGTAAAATAATTGTCTTCCCATATTTTGTATATAACTTTCATAGCCAAGAGAGGTTTGATTCAGCTTTTCATTTGTATCTGAGATAGCTCTCATCAGGCCTTTTTCCTTGACTAGCTCAGGAGCCAAGATACCGCTGACATAGTTCGAATAGTGACCGTCTGTATAGTTCATAAAGACTTCATCTGTGACTATGAGGGCAACAGAGAGGGTGATTTCACGATCCGTTACAATCGGTAAAGACTGTACTTCGCCAATCAATTTTATATCATTTCCCATGACGTTGATTTGAGGATTTGTCTTTAGGACAGAGTTAACCAAGTTCTCATCAGGGAGAAAATCTTTTCCCATATACAAGTAGGCTACCTTACTAGTTAATTCTAAAGGAGGGAGATTGGCAGCTTTTCTAAGTTCATTGTATTCGGAAACTGGTATGAGGTGGGAAGTAGTAGACTGTTTAAATCTTTGGAGCAAAATTTCCTTGTTCTTGCTGCCTTTTTGCTTTTTCAACTCATTGATGATCTCTTCGAAGGACACGGACTCGTTTTCTTTTGGTTTCCCGACTTTGATTTGTAGAATCTTTGAGAACTGTGATGCTAGTCCTTCTGCTTCAAGCTCTTTTTTAACTGTATTCACATCAAGATTTTCATCTGTTTCCTGCTTGCTATCTCTAAATGTATAATCCAATACGTGGGTTTGATTGCCTGAATTGCCGCTTGCAATGGCAACACCTGCTCCAAAGAGGCACAAGGCAGAGAAGATTAAGAGGGAGCAGATAGCCAGTATAGTTGAGCGCTGGATAACTAATTCCTGAATCTGTCTAAAATTATAGGTATGGAGTTTTCGATTGCTACCAAGATTGACCAGAATGTCTATAAATAAACGCATACCAAAGAAGAGTAGGATAGTTCCAAAAGTTCCCAAGAGAACAGTTAAGCCCATGGTTATGACACTTTCCCAAGCTCGTCCACTCATCCCCAAGTAATAGGCTGTTCCGAGAAGCAAGATTCCGAGGACGGAAGCAAGAAGGTATACCCCCTTGGGAAGTAGTTTCTTCATACCAGAAGGAGAATAGGCAAGAAGATCTCCGATTTCCTTATTGGCCGTCTTTGCACTTAAAAGGACAAAAACAGCTAATTTTACGGCTAGGAAGCCGATGACTGTATAGACTAGAGCTGTGGTAGATAGAGAAAATTGATGTTCAATAATCCCTAGTCCCACAATTTTAGCGGTTATTAGGCTGATTAGTTCTGAAATCAAGATAGAAATTGGAAGGCCTATTCCAAGGGCAAGGACACTGTTTCTCAAATCCTCGAGTAGGAGCAGTAAGAACAGTTTACCTCTCCGCATGCCTAGTGTGAGATAAACCCCAAATTCATGTTTTCTCCTTTCCATCTGCATACTGCTTGCGAAGTAGACTAGAAAAAAGAGGATAAAGAGCGTTGCTACATAAAGAATTGGAATCATGCTAAAGAGTTTATTTACAGCATCACTTTCTATTTGTTTGAGAAAGATCATCACATCTTGATGAGACAAAGAAAGGATGATGTAAAAGGAGATGATGGAAAGAACCATAGAACTAAAATACAAGCTGTTATTCTTTCGATCTCTCTTGCTATTTCTTGAGACTAATTTAGAAAACATTGCCATCACCTCCAGCTAGGGCTGCCATAACCTTTAGTATTCTGTGGTAGAAGTCTTCTTGACTTTCTCTTGGATAATCACGACGGATTTCATGGAATAGTTTTCCGTCTTGGATAAACAAGATGCGGTTGCAAAAGC
>CAUSQY010000095.1:0-4688 GCA_963533645.1 uncultured Streptococcus sp.
ACATGCCATGGAGGCAGTTGTAGCAGGACGAACCAGTTTTGTCATTGCCCATCGTCTCAAGACCATCCTCAATGCCGATCAGATTATTGTCCTCAAAGATGGAGAGGTCATTGAACGTGGAAATCATCACGAGTTGCTCAAGCTCGGCGGCTTCTACTCAGAACTCTATCACAATCAATTTGTCTTCGAATAAAAAAGAAGTTGTCCTCATTGGGCAGCTTTTTCTTGTCCATAAAAAATACTTATCACGGTCTTTAAAAAAACATATTAGACAGGAAAGGGTTGGAGTGATAAGATAAGACTGTCGCAAGAAAATCGAAAGGAGACACATCATGGCTAGAACGGTTGTAGGAGTTGCTGCAAATCTATGTCCTGTAGATGCAGAAGGGAAAAACATCCACTCATCTGTATCCTGTAAATTTGCAGAGAGCATTCGTCAAGTCGGTGGTCTTCCTTTAGTAATTCCTGTAGGGGATGAGTCTATTGTTCGCGATTATGTGGAAATGATTGACAAACTCATTTTGACAGGTGGGCAAAATGTCCATCCTCAGTTTTATGGAGAGAAAAAGACCATTGAGAGCGATGATTACAACCTTGTACGCGATGAGTTTGAACTAGCCCTCTTGAAAGAAGCGCTCCGTCAGAATAAACCAATTATGGCAATCTGTCGTGGTGTTCAGCTTGTCAATGTTGCTTTTGGAGGCACCCTCCACCAAGAAATTGAGGGTCACTGGCAAGGCTTGCCTTTTGGAACCTCTCATTCTATTGAGACAGTGGAAGGAAGCGTGGTGGCTAAGTTGTTTGGTAAAGAAAGTCAGGTCAACTCAGTCCATCGACAAAGTATCAAAGACCTAGCACCTAATTTCCGTGTGACTGCTATTGATCCAAGAGACCAGACGGTAGAAGCGATTGAGTCTATCGACGAGCATCGTATCATCGGCTTGCAGTGGCACCCAGAGTTCCTGGTCAATGAAGAGGACGGCAATTTAGAACTGTTTGAGTATTTATTAAATGAATTGTAACGGTTAGAATATCTAGCCGTTTTTATTCGTCCTTTCAGATTTTTTATATTTTAGCAAATTTACGCAAACGTTTGAATTCTGATAAAAATTGGGCAAATTCAATAAAAAAGCTTGAAAAAATCGAAGGTAAGCGTTATGATAGAAAAGAAGAAATTTTGGAGGATTATCATGTCACATATTAAATTTGATTATTCAAAAGTTTTAGACAAATTTGTTGCCCCACATGAAGTGGAATACATGCAAGCACAAGTAACAGCTGCAGACGAATTGATTCGTAAAGGAACTGGTGCTGGTAGCGACTTTTTGGGTTGGTTGGACCTTCCTGAAAACTACGACCGTGAAGAATTCGACCGCATCTTGAAGGCTGCTGAGCAAATCAAATCAGACAGCGATGTCTTGGTTGTGATCGGTATCGGTGGATCTTACCTTGGTGCCAAAGCAGCTATCGACTTCTTGAACCACCACTTTGCGAACTTGCAAACAAAAGAAGAACGCAAAGCTCCACAAATCCTTTACGCAGGAAACTCAATCTCATCTACTTACCTTGCTGACTTGGTAGAGTACGTAGCTGACAAAGACTTCTCAGTAAACGTGATTTCTAAATCAGGTACAACAACTGAACCAGCTATCGCTTTCCGTGTCTTCAAAGAACTCTTGGTTAAGAAATACGGTCAAGAAGAAGCCAACAAACGTATCTATGCCACAACTGACCGCCAAAAAGGTGCTGTTAAGGTTGAAGCAGATGCCAACGGTTGGGAAACATTCGTGGTTCCAGATGACATCGGTGGACGCTTCTCAGTATTGACAGCAGTTGGATTGCTTCCAATCGCAGCATCAGGAGCTGACATCAAAGCCCTTATGGAAGGTGCGAATACAGCTCGTAAAGATTACACTTCAGACAAGATTGCTGAAAATGAAGCTTACCAATACGCAGCAGTTCGTAACATCCTTTACCGTAAAGGCTACGCTACTGAAATCTTGGTAAACTACGAGCCATCACTTCAATACTTCTCAGAATGGTGGAAACAATTGGCTGGTGAGTCAGAAGGGAAAGACCAAAAAGGGATTTACCCAACTTCAGCAAACTTCTCAACTGACTTGCACTCATTGGGACAATTTATCCAAGAAGGAACTCGTATCATGTTTGAAACAGTTGTTCGTGTTGACAAACCACGCAAGAACGTGATTATCCCTAGCTTAGAAGAAGATCTTGATGGACTTGGTTACCTTCAAGGAAAAGACGTTGACTTTGTAAACAAAAAAGCAACTGACGGTGTTCTTCTTGCCCACACAGACGGTGATGTACCAAACATGTACGTGACTCTTCCTGAGCAAGACGCCTTCACTCTTGGCTACACGATCTACTTCTTCGAATTGGCAATCGCCCTTTCAGGTTACTTGAATGCTATCAACCCATTTGACCAACCAGGTGTTGAAGCCTACAAACGCAACATGTTTGCCCTTCTTGGAAAACCAGGATTTGAAGAATTGAGCAAAGAACTTAACGCACGTCTATAATAGAAGAAAAGAGTGGCTTGTCCACTCTTTTTACTCTCTTTATTCGTAGACATTGGACTCAGGCGAGACTTGTGATATAATATAGAAAGCAAAAAGGCAGACGCCTAGAGACTTTATAGGAGAAACTATGTCAAAAGATATCCGCGTACGCTACGCACCAAGTCCAACAGGACTACTACACATCGGAAATGCCCGTACAGCATTGTTTAACTACCTTTACGCACGCCATCATGATGGAACTTTTATCATTCGTATCGAAGATACTGACCGTAAACGCCATGTTGAGGATGGAGAACGTTCACAGCTTGAAAACCTTCGCTGGTTGGGCATGGATTGGGATGAAAGCCCAGAAACTCATGAAAATTACCGCCAATCAGAGCGTTTGGAACTCTATCAAAAATACATCGACCAATTGCTAGCCGAAGGAAAAGCCTACAAATCTTACGTTACAGAAGAAGAGTTGGCAGCTGAGCGCGAACGCCAAGAAACAGCTGGCGAAACACCACGCTACATCAATGAATATCTTGGCATGAGCGAAGAAGAAAAGGCGACTTACATCGCAGAACGTGAAGCAGCTGGTATCATCCCAACTGTTCGTTTGGCTGTCAATGAGTCAGGTATCTACAAGTGGCATGATATGGTCAAAGGTGATATCGAATTTGAAGGTGGCAATATCGGTGGTGACTGGGTTATCCAAAAGAAAGATGGTTACCCAACTTACAACTTTGCCGTTGTTATCGATGACCACGATATGCAAATCTCTCATGTTATCCGTGGAGATGACCACATTGCTAATACACCAAAACAACTCATGGTTTATGAAGCGCTTGGTTGGGAAGCCCCAGAATTCGGTCACATGACTTTGATTATCAACTCTGAAACGGGTAAAAAATTGTCTAAACGCGACACCAATACCCTTCAGTTTATCGAAGACTACCGTAAGAAAGGCTATCTTCCAGAAGCAGTCTTTAACTTTATCGCCCTTCTTGGTTGGAACCCAGGTGGGGAAGACGAAATCTTCTCTCGTGAAGAACTCATCAAGCTCTTTGATGAAAATCGTCTCAGCAAGTCACCAGCTGCCTTTGATCAGAAGAAACTAGACTGGATGAGCAACGACTACATCAAGAGAGCCGATCTAGCTACTATCTTTGAAATGGCAAAACCTTACTTAGAAGAAGCAGGACGTTTGACTGACAAGTCTGAAAAAATGGTAGAACTCTACAAGCCACAAATGAAATCAGTAGACGAGATTGTTCCACTGACAGATCTTTTCTTCTCAGATTTCCCAGAGTTGACAGACGCTGAGCGCGAGGTCATGGCAGGAGAAACCGTTCCGGTTGTTCTAGAAGCCTTCAAAGCGAAACTAGAAGCAATGACAGATGAGGAATTTGTGACAGAAAACATCTTCCCACAAATCAAAGCAGTTCAAAAAGAAACAGGTATTAAAGGGAAAAACCTCTTCATGCCGATTCGTATTGCCGTTTCAGGTGAAATGCATGGACCAGAATTACCAGACACCATTTTCTTACTCGGACGTGAAAAGTCAATCCAGCATATTGAAAACATGCTGAAAGAAATCTCTAAATAAAAAGGACTTCCGATGGATACATGGGAAAAAAATGTATGAAGAAGCACGAACCTTATTCAATCCCCATGAAGTTTCTGACTTTGTTTATGCTAACCATGTTGTTGCTGCGGTAGAAGCAGAAGATGGTCAGATCTTCACAGGATTTTGTATGGAGGGCACTTGTGGTGTTTTTCATCTCTGTGCAGAACGAGCGGCTCTCTTCAATATGTATCAATTTTCAGGACAAACTAAAGTTAAGAAAATCCTCGCCTTTCGAGATAAACCTCCTTACGGCGAAGGATCAGGTATGCCCTGTGGCGCTTGCAGAGAATTTCTCTTAGAATTGAATGCTGAGAATAAAGAAGCAGAGTTCATGATGGACTACGAAACAAGAAAAACAATTAAGGTTGCCGAATTGATCCCTTACTGGTGGGGAGAGGAACGTGGCAACTAATTGGCAGGATAAATAAAGGGAGTCAGTTTAACTGGCTCTTTTCCCTAATCTTTTCAGAATTTCGGTAAAGAGGAAAAAAAGTCCTTGACAAAGGTAAAAAAGTAGGTATAATAGAAAGAGTTGAAAA
>CAUSQY010000096.1:0-4603 GCA_963533645.1 uncultured Streptococcus sp.
GTTTAGGAAATAAATCAGAAGAACCGGACTTTGTCTCCGGTTTTTCTGCGTTATTGAGGACATTGATTGTCAGACGCAATTGACCCTAGCAATAGTGGTCTGATTTGCAAATGAATCATGTAAATCGTCCACCTTTTCTAAATGACAAAAAGGTAAACAAATGTTAAAAAAATTTCCTTTTGTGTATAGCCATTTTTCTTATAGTATGATAAAATGTAGATGTAATGTATCTATAAATGTTCGCTTTCTAGAAAGTGGGCACTGACAAGATGGGGAAGCTCAGTTAGTATACAATTACATTGTACATTTAAAACTGAATATTGTGAGAAAGGAAAATTGCATGAACAAAAGGATTAGAGCATTGCTCCACCTTATTATTCTTTGTTTAGGAGTCATTTTGCCATCAGTAGCTCCTCTTACTCAGGTGCAAGCAGCTGAGTTTGGTGATGTTATCACTGAGATGAGCCTGAAGAATTCTTCAGGTGGTGATTTGACGCAGGGAATTGATATATGGGAAACTTTTCGAGTTTACGCAAAGTTTGTCTTGCCGGATAACCAAGTACATCAAGGAGATACGACAAAAATCACCTTGCCTTCTGAGTATGCATTTGGGAACTCTTCAGCTATTGAGCTTAAAGACAGCTCAGATAACGTAGTTGCAAATGGATTTTTGGATTCAACCAACAAGACCATTACTTTGACCTATACAAATTATGTTGAGCAAAAGTCTGGTGTCCAAGGAGAATTCTTCTTCTATGCACGAGTTGACCATGATGTTGTGAGACAAGAAGGTGACTTGAATGGTGGATTTACCGTAGGAGGTCGGATGTTGTATCCGGGAATCGTCCATTATAATGGACCTCCCAAAAGATATGACTCAAAAATTGAGAAGAGCTCTTATCAGGCAGCAGAAGACGGTAAGAATGAAGTTCATTACAATATTGCGATTAACCGCAATATGGAACATTATACCGATGTAACGATAACTGACAAGATTACCTCGCCTAATTTTAAAATCATGAGAGACTCAATTCGAGTCTATAAAATTGCTTGGCGCTGGAATAATGGAGATTGGGTGCGGGATTCAACAGAAGACGTGACAGCTAATTTCCAATCAAAAATTACGGAAAATGCCGCTGGCGATGGATTCACGATTGATCTTGGCGACATGGATGGTTTCGGGTATTTGCTGGACTATAAGACAAAAGCAGATTACGATCTTGTTGATGGTGAGCGTGTTTCCAATAGTGCTACCATGACCTATAACGGTGGTCAAACAACGACATCAGCTGAAAATCGCTCTTATCAGATTGCCGGCGGTGTTGGAGAAGGCTATGTTTTCACTATTAAGCTTCATAAGGTTAATGAAAATGGTGAGAACCTGCAAGGTGCAGAATTTGAAGTTGTTCGTGATCGGAGCGGTGCAGTTGTCGGAAAATTAACCACAGATTCTAACGGGAATGCCAACTTGGGTGACTTGTTGCGCGATGATTATACCATCCGTGAAGTGACTCCTCCTACAGGATATGATAAATTAACTGAGGAAATTAAGATTGGTTCCCAGGATTTTGGAACAGACAAATCTGTATCGCGCGAGATCGTCAATAAGAAGACGGTAACCGAGCAGGATGTAACTTTCAAAAAAGTAGATCCAAACGGGAAAGAAATTCCTGGTGCGCAACTGAAAATCTATAAAGGTGATCATGTTGATCAGGAAGAAGCTCCTGTTGCAGACTGGACTTCAGAAGAAAATACTTCTAAAGTGATAAAATTGTCTCCAGGAACCTATACACTGACTGAAGCGAATGCTCCTGCTGGTTATCAATATGTAGAAGACATCACATTTACAGTAGGTGCTAATGGCACTGTTGCTCTTGTGAAAAAAGGAGCAGAAGATACTGTTCAAGCAGCAGGCTCAATTCTGACGATTACCGACAAGGAGGACAATAGTCCTAAAGCCATTACCTTCAGTAAGGTCAACCTAGGTGGTACTGAGATTGCTGGTGCTCAAATTAAGATTTTCAAAGGCAACAAAGCTCAGGGTCAAGCTCTTGAAAGCTGGACATCCGAAGCTAATCAGTCTAAGGACATCAACTTAGCACCCGGTACTTATACCTTCCATGAGGAAGCGGCTCCAACCGGTTACCTCAAAGTGACCGACATCACATTCCAAGTCAAACATGACGGCACAGTAGAAGTGACCAATGTCGGTGAGAAAGACTCCAAAGGTGAAAACAATAAAGTTGTGACTGACGGAGCAACCTTGAAGGTAACAGACAAGGATGACGACTCAGAACGTGATGTGACGATCAAGAAAGTAGATCCAAACGGGAAGGAAATCCCTGGTGCGAAATTGAAACTCTACAAAGGCAGTCAGATTCGTCCTGAAGCTAGACCTGTTGCAGAGTGGACTTCCGAAGCCAACGCATCTAAGGTGGTTAAGTTAGCTCCAGGGACCTATTCTCTGAAAGAAAGCCTTGCTCCTGCTGGATTTGTAGCTGTAGAAGATATTAAATTCACAGTTCATTCTGATGGCACCATTACAGTTGATGCTAAAGGAGCAACAGATTCTGTTGAAGCAAATGGCTTGGTTCTTACTGTAACCGATAAAGAGGACAATAGTCTTAAAGCCATTACTTTCAGTAAGGTCAACCTCGGCGGTACAGAAATTGCTGGTGCTGAGATTAAGATCTACAAGGGCGAGAAAGCTGAAGGTCAAGCAGTCGAAAGCTGGACATCTGAAGCTAATCAGTCTAAGGATATCAACTTGTCACCCGGCACTTATACCTTCCACGAGGAAGCAGCTCCAACGGGCTACCTCAAAGTAACGGACATCACTTTCAAAGTGAAAACTGACGGAACAGTGGAAGTGACTAATGTTGGCGAGAAAGACGCTAAGGGTGAATCTAACACCGTTGCAACTAATGGTTCAACTGTTACGGTGACTGACAAAGATGATGACCTACCGCGTAAGATTACCTTTAGTAAGGTTAACCTAGGTGGTACTGAAATTGCCGGTGCCGAGATCAAGATTTATAAGGGCGAAAAAGCTGAAGGCCAAGCAGTAGAAAGCTGGACTTCTGAAGCTGGTAAGTCTAAAGAATTAAACTTGACTCCAGGTACTTATACTTTCCATGAGGAAGCAGCTCCAACCGGATACCTCAAAGTAACGGACATCACCTTCCAAGTCAAACATGACGGAACAGTGGAAGTGACCAATGTCGGTGAGAAAGACTCTAAAGGTGAAGACAACAAGGTCGTAACCAACAGCTCAACTGTTACAGTGACCGATAAGGACGACGATCTTCCACGTAAGGTGACCTTCAGTAAGGTCAACCTCGGCGGTACTGAGATTGCCGGTGCAGAGATTAAGATCTATAAGGGCGACAAGGCAGAAGGCCAAGCAGTCGAAAGCTGGACATCCGAGGCTAATCAGTCTAAGGACATCAACTTGGCACCTGGTAATTATACTTTCCATGAGGAAGCCGCTCCAACCGGCTACCTCAAAGTGACCGACATCACTTTCAAAGTGAAAACTGACGGAACAGTAGAAGTGAGCAATGTTGGTGAGAAGGACGCTAAGGGCGAATCTAACACCGTTGCGACCAATGGAGCAACACTGACTGTAACCGATAAGGACGATGATCTTCCACGTAAGGTAACCTTCGGTAAGGTCAACCTCGGCGGTACTGAGATTGCAGGAGCTCAAATCAAGATCTACAAGGGCGATAAGGCAGAAGGCAATCCAGTAGAAATCTGGACATCTGAAGCTGGTAAGTCCAAAGAATTGAACTTGACTTCAGGTACTTATACTTTCCATGAGGAAGCCGCTCCAACCGGCTACCTTAAAGTGACTGACATCACCTTCCAAGTCAAGCATGATGGCACAGTGGAAGTGACAAACGTTGGCGAGAAAGATGCTAAGGGCGAATCTAACACCGTTGCGACCAATGGTTCAACAGTGACTATTACCGATAAGGACGATGATCTTGCACGTAAGGTGACTTTCAGCAAGGTCAACCTAGGCGGAACAGAAATCCCAGGTGCAGAGATCAAGATCTACAAGGGCGAGAAAGCTGAAGGAGATGCAGTAGAAAGCTGGACTTCCGAGGCTAATCAGTCTAAGGACATCAACTTGGCACCTGGTACTTATACTTTCCATGAGGAAGCAGCTCCAACCGGCTACCTCAAAGTAACCGACATCACATTCCAGGTCAAGCATGATGGTACAGTGAAAGTGACCAATGTCGGCGAGAAAGACTCTAAGGGTGAAGAAAACAAGGTTGTTACAAAAGGCTCAACTGTTACAGTAACCGATAAGGATGATGATCTCCCACGTAAGATTACCTTCAGCAAGGTCAACCTCGGCGGTACAGAAATCGCTGGTGCAAAGATCAAGATCTACAAGGGCGACAAGGCAGAAGGCCAAGCAGTAGAAAGCTGGACATCCGAAGCTGGTAAGTCTAAGGACATCAACTTAGCACCTGGCATTTACACTTTCCATGAGGAAGCAGCTCCAACTGGTTACCTTAAAGTGACCGACATCACCTTCCAAGTCAAGCATGATGGCACAGTGGAAGTGACAAACGTTGGCGAGAAAGAC
>CAUSQY010000097.1:0-4480 GCA_963533645.1 uncultured Streptococcus sp.
CTGAACAGTTTTGATACATAATATTCTACCATAGATACAGGAGAATGTTGAATCAATTTTTGCCAGTTGTTTGTCTTATCAGACTCGAGTGTGCTTGGGATACTGAAAAAAGCACTTGACATGATACTAAAGAGCGTCATGGCAAAGAGATAGGCTTGAAGAGCGATTTCTGGAATGTCTGATCCTGACATCATACCAGAGAAAATAAGGTAAAATACACTTGGAAGTCCGATGGATAGCAAGTAGTAGATGGCTTGCCGTTTCATCAGAATGATTTCTACTTTCATGAGACTTGTCATATTTTTCATCGTCAATCTCCTTTAGTCTTGAGTCGTTTCGAAGATACTGTCTAAGAGAGTTCGATTGCGAACTTCAATTTCTTCGATCGTGCAGCCCTGTTCTTGCAAAACTTTCCATACCTGGCTGGCTTCTTTGGTGGTGAAGGAAAGAGCATTTTGCTTGATTTCAAGCCCTTGAACCATAGTCAGAGAGCTGACAAAATCCTGATAAGTTAGAGGTATCGTAAAGTGTTTTTCTCGTTCTTCACCACGCATGGCATAAGGTGTCGTATCACGGATCAATTCACCCTTGTGGAGGACCAAGATGCGATCGGCCGTATGCTCCACCTCTTCGATATAGTGAGAAGAATAAACAATGGTCACACCATTTTTCTTTAACTGATTGACAATTTCCCAAAAATGCTGACGTGTCGAGGTATCCATGGCAGCAGTTGGTTCGTCTAAAAATAGAATTTTCGGACGACCTATTAGTGCCAACACGAAAGAGAACAAACGTTTTTGCCCACCAGATAGCTTGCCCGCTAGCTGATTTTTCTGCTTGTCCGAAAACCTCAGCAAGTCATCAATTTCTTGATTGGAGAGACTGTTTGGATAGATTGATTGAAAGAAGGATAAGAGTTCTTTCACTTTCAAGTCTTGAACCACCGTATTTTCTTGAGGTAAGATAGAAATAAGCTGCTTTAATCGAGGATCTGTTGGTGCAAAGCCTTGAATAGCTATCTGACCTGAGCTCACGAACTTGTCGCCCAAGAGGCAATCAATCAAGGTCGTCTTACCTGCTCCGTTAGGTCCGATCAAGGCGACACATTCACCATCGTTGATTTCAAAGGAGATGTTCCGCAAGATCTCCTTGTCTTTTATTTTCTTACTCAATTTCTCAACTTTAATCACAGTCATGAGATTCTCCTTTCAACCACTTCATTCCCAAAGGGAAAACAACGAAAACCATAAATCCAAACCCCCAAGCACCACGAATGAATTGGCGAAGCAAGGTTTGGTCAAACCAACCAGTAAACATTTCCACTAACCATACCAAGAGTGACAGGCCGATAAAGAAATAGATGATTGCTTTTTTCATTCCTCAAACTCCTTTTTTACATCTCTGACTAATTTCAAACCTTCTCTGACAAGCCAAGACATCATTCCAAAGCCAGCAAAGAGCTCCCAAGGAAAATGGTAGAAACCCTCGTCCAATCCTGAAAACATGAGATAGGTCATAACTCCTGCTGCTACTAAACTCACTGCGACAATCATTTTATTTTTCATTTCTTCTTCCTCCATTTCATACTTCAATTATAGTCCTTTGAAGTTAGCGGAGCTAGATGCTTCTGTCACTAGGAAATATGACAAATGTCATAAAAAAAGAACCGATTTCTCGGTTCTTAAAAATGATTAGTCTGATTCATCGTTTCGTTTCTTTTTACCTAGCAATCCAAGTGTCATGACACCTGCTAGGGCTGTCAGAATTCCTAGATTTTTCAAACCATCTTCTTGACTTCCTGTATTTGGAAGTTGATTTTTTTCTACAGAGGTATTTGGGGTCAATTGATCTTGCTTGGATTCAGGTACTGAAAGTTCCATTTTATCAGACGGCTTCACTTGCTCTGGAAGTTCTACTACGGTTGGAGTATAGAATCCTGAAATGATATTTCCATTGCGATCTTTACGGATCACTTTCACACCTTTGGCTTGTCCTACAAAGTCTGCCTCAGGAGTAAAGGTGACGGTGCCATCTGGTGAGATTACATAAGTTCCTTCACCTGGAACGACTTTTTCAGTTGTTCCATCTTCAAAGGTTGGCGGAACTGTCAGATCGACATCACCTGTAAAGTTTGGTTTACCAGTCTGAGTTTGACCTTTAAGACCTTCTGATGTCGCATCACTCACTTGTGTTTGTCCAAGGACAGTTGGTGAGTAGTGAGCAGTAACTACATTTCCATACATATCCAAACGTTTCACAACCAATCCTTTAGCTGTACCAACAAAGTCTGGTTCTGGAGTAAAGGTAATCTTACCATCTTTATCAATTGTATAGCTTCCTTCACCTGGAACAACCATAGTCGTGCTACCATCCTCAAATGTTGGTGGAACAGTCGAATCGATATGTCCTTCAAACGTTGGAGTTGCCACTTGTGGTTGGCCTTTTGCTCCTGTAGAAGCCGTATCATGACCAGTAGATGGATCTACAACTGCCGGGCGATAGCTTGCAGTAACTGGAGTACCGTTCTTATCCTTGCGGACAATCGTTACGCCTGTTCCTTTTCCTACAAAATTAGCTTCTGGAGTGAAGGTCACTGTTCCATCTGGTGAGATTGCATAAGTTCCTTCACCTGGAATCACTTTTTCAGTTGTTCCATCTTCAAATGTTGCTGCCACAGTTTCATCGATTGGAACAAGCGGATTACCACCTTCAAATGTTGGGGTACCTGTTTGAACAAGCCCCTTAATGTTAACTGAAGAAGTATCTTTACCAGTTGGTGTTACTTTCGTAAACTCTGGGCTGTAAGTCGCAGTAACTGGAGTGCCATTCTTATCCAAACGTTTGACTGTGACTGGATCTGGGTTTCCAACAAACTGTTTGTCTGGTGTGAAGGTCACTGTACCGTCTGGTGCAATCGTGTAAGTTCCTTGACCTGGAATAGATTTCTCTTTGCTTCCATCTGCGAAGGTTGGCTCCACTGTTTCATCGATTGGAACCAGTGGATCACCACCTTGGAAGCTTGGAGTTCCTGTTTGTGGAACCCCCTGAGGACCTGTGCTGGTTGCGCCGGTTCCTGTAGGAGTCACCTTAGTAAACTCTGGACTGTAAGTCGCAGTGACTGGGGTGCCGTTCTTATCCACACGTTTGACTGTGACTGGATCTGGGTTTCCGACAAACTGTTTGTCTGGAGTGAAAGTTACAGTTCCGTCTGGCGCAATCGTGTAAGTTCCTTGACCTGGAATCACTTTTTCTTTGCTTCCATCTGCGAAGGTTGGCTCGACTGTTTCATCAATTGGAACCAGTGGGTCGCCACCTTGGAAGGTTGGGGTTCCTGTTTGTGGAACACCCTGAGGACCTGTGCTAGTTGCACCAGTTCCTGTAGGAGTCACCTTAGTAAACTCTGGACTGTAAGTCGCAGTAACTGGGGTGCCATTCTTATCCACACGTTTCACTGTGACTGGATCTGGTTTGCCGACAAACTGCTTGTCTGGAGTGAAGGTCACTGTACCATCTGGCGTAATAGTGTAAGTTCCTTGACCTGGAATAGACTTCTCTTTGTTTCCATCTTCGAAGGTTGGATCAACTGTTTCATCGATTGGAACCAGTGGATCGCCACCTTGGAAGGTTGGGGTGCCGGTTTGTGGAACACCCTGAGGACCTGTGCTCGTTGCGCCTGTACCAGTTGGTGTTACCTTAGTGAACTCTGGACTGTAAGTTGCAGTCACTGGAGTTCCGTTCTTATCCACACGTTTGACTGTGACTGGATCTGGGTTTCCGACAAACTGTTTGTCTGGAGTGAAAGTTACAGTTCCGTCTGGCGCAATCGTGTAAGTTCCTTGACCTGGAATCACTTTTTCTTTGCTTCCATCTGCGAAGGTTGGCTCGACTGTTTCATCAATTGGAACCAGTGGATCGCCACCTTGGAAGCTTGGAGTTCCTGTTTGTGGGACACCCTGAGGACCTGTGCTAGTTGCGTTAGTGCTGGTTGGAACTACTTCTTTCACCACCGCTTGGTACTTAACGGTCACTGGAGTTCCGTTGGCATCCACACGAGTCAATTCAAGCTCTGGTGTTTCACCCTTGAACTGTTTATCTGGAGTGAAGGTTACCTTACCATCTGCGTCCACTTCGAACTTACCGACATTTGGCACTTCCTTCACAGTTGTACCATTATCAAATAGTGGAGTTGAATCAGCTGGGAATGGAACAGAGTCATGGCCTGGAGTGAAGGTCACTTTACCTTCTTGGACCTGACCTTGAAGCCCCTCTGTCTTATCTCCCGTACCAGTCGGAGTTACCTTAGTGAACTCTGGACTGTAAGTCGCAGTGACTGGGGTGCCATTCTTATCTACACGTTTGACGGTGACTGGAGCTGGGTTTCCGACAAACTGCTTGTCTGGGGTGAAGGTCACTGTACCATCCGGTGCAATCGTGTAAGTTCCTTGACCAGGAATAGATTTCTCTTTGCTTCCATCTGCGA
>CAUSQY010000098.1:0-4437 GCA_963533645.1 uncultured Streptococcus sp.
TGAATGAAAAAGCTCAAGGACTTGCTGTTAAACTCTACGAACAAGCCGCAGCAGCCCAACAAGCTCAAGCAGGAGCAGAAGGCGCACAAGCAACAGGAAACGCAGGCGATGACGTCGTAGACGGAGAGTTTACTGAAAAGTAAGATGTTGAGGCGTTAAGAAAACGAAAGAAAAATAGGAAGCCATCGCCTTGTGCGATGCACAAAAGATGGCTTATCTTTTTTCCGAAGTTTTTAGCCGAAACTCAGTTAAGCCTAACTCGTTAAGAATTACTAGTTTGATTTTTAAAACTTGAACGTCGTAATAATAGGAAGAAATCCAGAGGTTGCAACCCAGCCTCTGTTTTTCGGTAAAAAGGGGCTGAACCTAATTTATTTGAGTTTTTATCATCAATATGAAAGAAAGGAATTGAACCCGACCTAAATGATGGTTTGATTCAAAATATCAATAGAAAGGAACAAGGGTGTTCGCAACTGAACACGGGTTCCAGAATTTCGTACCTAATTTGAAAGAAAGGATAAAGAGCGTTTGAGAAATTGAACTCGAGCTCTTAGCTTTCTTACTAAATATGAAAGAAAGGAATTGAACCCGACCTAAATCGTGGTTTGGTTCGAAATATCAATAGAAAGGAACAAGGGTGTTCGTAATTGAACTCGAGCGGAAAGCTTGGAAATTAGATAAACCTCCTAAGAAATCAGGATTTCTTGTCGGTTTCCTAAATTTCAGTCGCTTTCTGTTCGCTCTTAGTATCTTGTATGAACAATACTGAATTTTATGATCGTCTGGGGGTGTCAAAAAACGCTTCGGCAGACGAGATCAAAAAGGCTTATCGTAAGCTTTCAAAAAAATATCACCCAGATATCAACAAGGAGCCTGGTGCTGAGGAAAAGTACAAGGAAGTTCAAGAAGCCTATGAGACTTTGAGTGACGACCAAAAACGTGCAGCCTACGACCAATATGGTGCTGCAGGTGCCAACGGTGGCTTTGGTGGTGCTGGCGGTTTCGGTGGCTTTGACGGAGCAGGTGGCTTCGGTGGTTTTGAAGATATCTTCTCAAGTTTTTTCGGAGGAGGCGGAGCTTCGCGCAATCCAAACGCCCCTCGTCAAGGGGATGACCTCCAGTACCGTGTGAATTTGACTTTTGAAGAAGCCATCTTCGGAACGGAAAAAGAAGTCAAATACAACCGTGAAGCAAGCTGTCGTACCTGTAACGGATCTGGTGCTAAGCCAGGAACAAGTCCAGTCACTTGTGGACGCTGTCATGGCGCTGGTGTCATTAACGTCGATACGCAGACTCCGCTTGGTATGATGCGTCGCCAAGTAACCTGTGATGTCTGTCATGGTCGCGGAAAAGAAATCAAAGATCCATGTACAACTTGTCATGGAACAGGTCATGAAAAACAAGCCCATAGCGTACATGTGAAAATTCCTGCTGGTGTGGAAACTGGTCAACAAATTCGCCTAGCTGGTCAAGGTGAAGCAGGCTTTAACGGTGGACCTTACGGGGACTTGTACGTGGTGGTTTCAGTTGAAGCTAGTGATAAATTTGAACGTGAAGGAACAACTATTTTCTACAAGTTAAATCTTAATATTGTCCAAGCTACTCTTGGAGATACTGTGGAAATTCCAACCGTGCATGGAGATGTTGAATTGGTTATCCCAGAAGGAACTCAGACTGGTAAGAAATTCCGCCTACGTGGCAAGGGAGCACCGAGCCTTCGTGGTGGTGCTGTTGGTGACCAGTACGTCACTGTTAATGTCGTGACTCCGACAGGCTTGAACGATCGCCAAAAAGCAGCGCTTAAAGAATTCGCAGCTGCAGGTGACTTGAAAGTCAATCCAAAGAAAAAAGGCTTCTTTGACCATATAAAAGATGCCTTTGAAGGAGAATAAAGTAAAAAGAGCCGGCGGGCTCTTTTTTTGCTATCTTTGAAAATTTAGCGTCGAAAAATCATTTTCCAGTTAGTCTACTATCTATACTTTTGAGTGAGCAAGCCAGCCTCATCCATCTCCTGGATGAGTTGCTTGATTTCCGCTTCCTTGCCAGGCTTAACGGTGACGGTATCAATGCGCTTAAACGCCGAGTTATCTTGAATATCCACTAAGGTCAAGGCTTTTTCATAGAATGCGATTCCCTTTTTTAGACTTTTCGAATCCCCTAAGGTTAGAATTGTGTAAGAAGAATTTGATTTCTTTCCGTTTTCTCGAAAATACTTCTCGCCTTCCTCCTCTAAAAATTGTATTAAACCATGATTGAATAAGTTATCTTCTACTGAATGGTAGGAGATATCTCCTGTGTTTAAGACATAGACTTTGAGTCGGTTTTTAGTGAGGTTAGGACTTTCTTTTAGGACGGGGTGGCTATTGATAACTTCATCAGAGAATGTCACATAAAAATCTAAGCCCCCGCCCTCGAATTGATACTTTCCGTTTGATTCGACTTTCTCAGGAGGGAGGTCAAGAGAGATAAAGATTTGTTTTAAGGCTTCATTCCCCTCACGGATGTCACTCGGTGAAGCCTTGAAAAGATTGACCACTAGTAGAAATGCTAGGGCTGCAAGCAGGCAGAGACAGCCGCAAGGGATTGCGATGACCTTCGCTAGAACTTTTACAAACTGTTTCATTTTCATTCCCTCCCTTTTCTGTTCGAATCTAGTAATCTAAAATGGATTTAAGGAAGTTGGAGGCTTTCTTATTCTTGTTTTTCTTCTTGGAGGACCGCCATTCTGGTTTGGAAATCCTTTTCCAAGACTTTGAATTTATAGGTTAAATCTTTTTGGTATTCCTTGATAAGGGCTTTTTGTTGGTCGATGATTTGTAGGCTGTTTTGGATGATATCTAAATCATCCTTGATAGCTTCGACGCGGTCAGTTGTATCTAGCACTTCATCCTGAATGGCTTGGCGATTTTTCACGACAAAATAACTTCCAGCTGCAGCTCCTGCAAATAGCAGTAGATTTGATAGTTTCATGGCATCTCCTTAAGCATTTCTAATAGTTTCAGCGACTTGGGCAAGTTTGTCAAAGTCAGGTTCGTGGGCGATAAAGTCAATCTTAAGGTCATCTTCTGCACTGTAGCGAGGAACGAGGTGCACGTGAGTATGAAAGACCGTTTGACCAGCAATTTCCTCGCAGTTGGCAATGATATTCATGCCGACAGCTTTGGTAGCCTTCATGACTTTTTGAGCCACTGTTGGCACTTGGGCAAAGAGTTGGCTAGCACTCGCAGCATCCATCTCCAAAAGATTGCGATAGTGCTCTTTGGGTACAATGAGGGTGTGTCCAGGCGTTACTTGAGAGATATCAAGAAAGGCAAGAACCTGCTCATCCTCGTATACTTTTGAAGCAGGAATCTCCCCTGCGATAATCTTACAAAAAATGCAATCTGACATAAAATCCACCTCTACTGTATTGAATTTTGATATAATATAGCTACATTATACCAGATTCGGAGAAAATATGTTAGAAATTAAAAACCTGACAGGAGGCTATGTTCACGTCCCTGTCTTGAAAGATGTGTCCTTTACAGTTGAAAGTGGGCAGTTGGTTGGTTTGATTGGTCTTAACGGTGCTGGGAAATCAACGACTATCAATGAGATTATCGGTCTGTTGACACCTTACAGTGGGGAAATCAAGATTAACGGTCTCACCCTGCGAGAAGATGCGACCAGCTATCGCAAGCAGATTGGGTATATCCCAGAAACGCCTAGTCTGTATGAGGAATTGACCCTCAGGGAGCATATTGAGACGGTTGCCATGGCCTATGGTATTGAGCAAAAAGTGGCTTTTGATCGTGTGGAACCTTTGTTAAAAATGTTTCGTTTGGATCAAAAATTAGACTGGTTTCCAGTACATTTCTCAAAAGGGATGAAGCAGAAGGTCATGATTATCTGTGCTTTTGTGGTGGATCCGAGTCTTTTCATCGTTGATGAGCCTTTTCTTGGGCTCGATCCGCTGGCCATTTCTGACTTGATTCAGCTTCTAGAAGTGGAAAAGCAAAAAGGCAAGTCCATTCTCATGAGTACCCACGTGCTAGACTCAGCAGAAAAGATGTGTGATGCCTTTGTCATTCTCCACAAGGGAGAGGTTCGGGCTCAGGGGAATCTCCAGCAACTGCGCGAGACCTTTAGCATGCCTGAAGCGAGTTTGAATGATATTTACTTGGCTCTGACCAAAGAGGAGGAGCTATGAAAGACTTGTTTTTAAAGAGAAAGCAGGCTTTTCGTAAGGAGTGTGTCGGTTATCTGCGCTATGTTCTCAATGACCACTTTGTCTTGTTCCTGCTAGTTCTCATCGGTTTTCTAGCTTACCAGTACAGTCAACTCCTGCAACATTTTCCTGAAAACCACTGGCCTATTCTCTTGTTTTTAGTAATAGTATCTATCTTGCTTTTGGCTTGGGGAGGAATCGCGACCTACATGGAAGGACCTGACAAGCTC
>CAUSQY010000099.1:0-4317 GCA_963533645.1 uncultured Streptococcus sp.
AGAAGAACTAGGGAGTATCTAAGAACATCACAGATAAAGGGGAGAAAAGGTGAAATATTATCTGAAGGATTCATTTCTGAGTAATGAATATGAAAAGAATGCAGGAAATAAGGCACGAAATGACGTGGAAGCTATTCTAGTCTCAGAGGGTTATAAGGGGTTGGAACTCAAGGTTGAGAATTGGTATAAGATGAATTTCTTTAAAGCTCAGCAACACAAATATCGTGCGCTCAAGTCTGTCTTTGATCAGTTGGGATCTGGGGATGAATTGCTGATTCAGTTCCCGATTATCCACCATACATTTTTCATTTCGCCACTCATTAAGCAGGCGCAAAATAGAGGAGTCAAATTCTATCTTGTGATTCATGATATTGAAACCTTGCGTCATGTAGGAAATTCAGCAGTGAAACTTCGTCATAAAGTGAGAAATTACTTCCAAGAGAAGGCAGCTCTTACATCAGTGGATGGCATTATCGTTCATAATGATATCATGAAAAATGCCTTGACAATTCAAGGCATACCATCAGATAAAATGGTTAGCTTGGAGATTTTTGACTATCTGATTCCGAACTTTGAGGAAAAAAATGTTCCCCAAAAAGAAGAAGCGATTATCATCGCCGGAAATCTAATTCCAACAAAATCAGGCTATCTTTATAATTTGCCAGAACAGCCAGCCTATAATCTCTATGGAATGGGGTACGATGAAAGTCGTGCATTGAAAAATACCACCTACTTTGGTTCCTTTATGCCAGATGACCTCCCAAATGCTCTTCAAGGTAGTTTTGGTTTGGTGTGGGACGGTGATAGTTCAGAAACTTGCCAGGGTTCTTTCGGAAATTACCTACGTATTAACAACTCCCACAAGGCTTCTCTTTATTTAGCTTCGGGCTTTCCTCTAGTTGTTTGGAAAGAGTCTGCCCTTGCGCATTTTGTGCTAGATAAGCAATGTGGTATAGCAGTTGATTCTCTACATGACCTCCAAAAGGCACTGGACGATTTGACAGATCAAGATTACATGGAACTGTCGGCTAATGCTAGACAAGTAGGAGTAGCGCTTCGAAATGGTGATTATCTGAAATCGGCTATTTCTAAGTTGAAGTAAGAATTTGAAGCTACTCATTAATCAGTTCGTTAGAAAGATTACTTCATTATGAAAGCTATTATTCTTGCAGGTGGTTCGGGAACGCGCCTGTACCACTTACTCGGGCAGCGTCAAAACAGCTGGTGCTTATGACCATGTGACGGACCGAGCTGGTCACGACCTTCGCTATGCCATCGATGCTAGCAAGCTCCGTGATGAACTAGGGTGGAAGCCAGAGTTTACCAACTTTGAAGCAGGTCTCAAAGAGACCATCAAGTGGTACTCAGATAATCAAGACTGGTGGAAATCTGAGAAAGAAGCAGTAGAAGCTAACTATGCTAAAACGCAACAAGTGATTAAATAATCCGATACTAAAAAGCAAGAGGCCTCAAGGTCTCTTGCTTTTTTATGTATGTCGTAATCTTTTATTTTCTTATTTCTTGTTTATAAAACTCTTTAAGGGCATCTTGCCAGGTTGGAATGACGAAGCCTGTCGCCTTTGCTTTTGTCAAGCTCATAGTTGAGTTGAGGGGACGTTTGGCCTTGGCAGGAAACTTGCTGGAGTCTACAGGGATTACTTGGACATCACTGTCTTTAAGAATCTCGACAGCAAAGTCATAGCAAGTGGTATCTTCAGTGGAGTCATTTGATAAGTGGTAGTAGCCATACTCTTTTTGATTATCAGTCAAGTAGGTCATGAATTCGGCCAAGGTTCGTGTCCAGGTTGGGCGGTCGTGTTGGTCGTTGACCACTGTGAGCGTTTTATGGGTTTGGGATAGACTTTGCATGGTAAAAACAAAGTTCTTTCCAAAAACCCAAGCAGTACGAATGATGTAATGCTGTGACGTAAGGTTTTCAACGAGTTCTTCTCCCATTTGCTTGGTACGTCCGTACTCTGTTTGCGGATCAGGTAGGTCATTGATTCCCCACTCTTGTCCGATAGGTTTCTTTCCATCAAAGACATAGTCTGTTGCGATATAGACCAGAGTAGTTCCGTATTTCTCAGAGGCCTTGGCTACATTTTCAGTTCCAGTTACGTTGATGGCAAAATCCAGTTCTTTCCCCTCATCTTCTGCCGCATCAACAGCAGTGTGGGCTGCACAATGATAGACCAGAGTTGGATTAACCTTGGCAAAGACTTCCTCAACCATTTCAGCATTCGTGATATCCATTTCGGCCACATCGACTGCAACCTAGTCCACATTTCGTTCATCCAGTAAATAAGGTAGTTCGGTACGAGTTGACCATTTGCACCTGTAATTAATATCATTGTCTTCTCCTTCACTTTTCTTCTATCTAACTAATCATAGCAAAAAATGATAAAAAATCCGATTTTCAGCCCTTGTTTTGATGGTTTCTATCTGATAATAATTTGTTTTTGAAATGAAGCTGTTTATTAGATTATTCGAGATAGAACTTTTTTATAACTGTAAAGCGATTATTTAAATTCTTAGAGTTAGTACTTTCCAGAAAAGAGAAAATTTTAGTGAATTTTACCTATTTCCTATTGCTTTCTGCCTTTTTATTTGTTATATTAAAAGTACAATTATTTTTTATTTATAACAGTTAAGCAGAGCACTTTCAGAGAAAGGAGTATTTTTTAAAAAAGAAATGTAAACGCTTACTGGAAAATGAAAGGATTTAGGAGTTCATGGATAAACGATTTTTTGAAAAACGCTGTAAGTTCAGTATTCGTAAGTTTACGCTTGGAGTAGCTTCGGTGATGATTGGAGCGACTTTCTTCGCAGCTAGCCCAGTATTGGCTGATCAAGCAAGAGTTGGTTCAACAGATAATTTGCCGAGTGAACTGGCTGATTTGGATAAGAAGGCTAGTGATGAGGGGCACGATTTTGACAAGGAAGCTGCCGCTCAGAATCCTGGTTCAGCTGAGACTACTGAAGGCCCACAAACAGAAGAAGAGTTATTGGCTCAAGAAAAAGAAAAGTCTGAAAAGCCAAGCAATCTGCCAAAAGAATTAGAAGATAAGTTGGAAAAAGTTGAAGACAACGGACGCGAAGTTGACAAGGATCAGTTGGCCCAAGATACTGGGAAGCTCGTCCCAGAAGATGTGGCTAAGACAACCAAGGGGGAATTAAACTACGGCGCAACTGTTAAGATCAAGACGCCATCAGGAGAAGGCAGCGGTATTGTCGTTGCTAAAGACCTTGTCTTGACGGTTTCTCATAACTTTATCAAGGACAGCCAAGACGGCAATATCCGTAAGGTTGTGGACAATGACCAAGGGGATGGAGATATCTATAGCATCTCTTATCCAGGATTGCCAGATGTCAAGTTTAGTAAGAAAGATATCATTCATTGGGATCGTGAAGGCTACCTGAAGGGCTTCAAAAATGATTTGGCCCTTGTGAGATTGCGTACAGTTCTAGAAAATACGCCTGTTGAAGTAACTAAAAAGCCAGTTGTTAAGAAAATTGGAGATAAACTCCATGTCTTTGGTTATCCAGAAGGGAAATTGAATCCGATTGTCAATACTACAGTTGATTTTGCGGAACCATACGGAGAAGGTGTCCAAGGGATTGGTTACCAAGGAGGAAAACCGGGTGCTAGTGGCGGCGGTATCTTTGATACAGAAGGCAAACTAGTCGGTGTACACCAAAATGGTGTAGTTGGAAAACGGAGCGGAGGCATTCTCTTCTCACCAGCCCAACTAAAATGGATTCAAGACCACATGCAGGGAATTTCAAGTGTGAAACCAGCAGACTTGGAAGAGAAAGAAAAACCGGCTGAAGAAAAACCAAAAGAGGATAAACCTGCAGCTGCTAAACCTGAAACACCTAAGGCAGTGACTCCTGAATGGCAAACAGTAGCGAATAAAGAACAACAGGGAACAGTTACGGTTCGTGAAGAAAAAGGTGTTCGCTACAATCAATTGTCTTCAACTGCACAGAACGACAATGGCGATAAACCAGCCTTGTTTGAAAAACAAGGATTGACAGTTGATGCTAATGGAAATGCGACTGTTGATTTAACCTTCAAAGATGATTCTGAAAAGGGCAAATCACGCTTTGGTGTCTTCTTGAAATTTAAAGATACCAAGAACAATGTTTTTGTTGGTTATGACAAGGACGGCTGGTTCTGGGAGTATAAATCTCCAACCGATAGCACCTGGTATAAGGGCAACCGTGTAGCAGCACCAGAACCAGGTTCTGTAAACCGTCTTTCTATCACTCTCAAGTCAGATGGACAACTCAATGCAACGAATAATGATGAGAAAC
>CAUSQY010000100.1:0-4235 GCA_963533645.1 uncultured Streptococcus sp.
AGAAAATGACTAAACAGGGAAGTTTGCCTTCTTCCCTTTTTTTGTTATACTAGTAAAAGAAAAATTAGAAAGATTTGTGGGTGTCAAACAGTCTAGTAGCTTGTTTTTATTTGAACTTAGTTTCCACCCAAAGAGGTATTAGTGTCGTGTCTCAATCTTATATCAATGTTATCGGAGCAGGTTTGGCAGGTTCTGAAGCTGCCTACCAAATCGCAGAACGTGGTATTCCAGTTAAACTCTATGAAATGCGTGGTGTCAAGTCAACACCCCAGCACAAAACAGACAATTTTGCTGAGTTGGTTTGTTCCAATTCCTTACGTGGGGATGCTTTGACAAATGCCGTTGGACTCCTCAAGGAAGAAATGCGTCGCTTGGGTTCTGTTATCTTGGAATCTGCTGAAGCTACACGTGTTCCTGCTGGTGGAGCCCTTGCGGTGGACCGCGATGGTTTCTCCCAAATGGTGACTGAGAAAGTGGCCAACCACCCCTTGATTGAGGTGGTTCGTGATGAAATTACAGAATTGCCGACTGATGTAATTACAGTTGTCGCTACTGGTCCTTTGACTAGTGATGCCTTAGCTGAGAAGATTCATGCCCTTAATGATGGGGATGGATTCTATTTCTACGATGCGGCGGCGCCGATTATCGATGTCAATACCATCGATATGAGCAAGGTCTATCTCAAGTCTCGTTATGACAAGGGAGAAGCAGCCTACCTCAATGCCCCTATGACCAAGCAAGAATTTATGGATTTCCATGAAGCATTGGTCAATGCGGAAGAAGCACCGCTGAATTCGTTTGAAAAAGAAAAGTACTTTGAAGGATGTATGCCTATCGAAGTCATGGCTAAGCGTGGCATTAAAACCATGCTTTATGGTCCTATGAAACCAGTTGGTCTGGAGTATCCAGACGATTATACAGGCCCTCGTGACGGGGAGTTCAAAACACCGTATGCAGTTGTCCAGCTTCGTCAGGACAATGCGGCTGGTAGTCTCTACAATATCGTCGGTTTCCAGACCCACCTCAAATGGGGAGAACAAAAGCGTGTCTTCCAAATGATTCCAGGTCTTGAAAATGCTGAGTTTGTCCGTTATGGGGTCATGCACCGCAATTCTTACATGGATTCGCCAAATCTTCTTGAGCAAACCTATCGTTCTAAGAAACAACCCAACCTCTTCTTTGCTGGTCAAATGACGGGTGTGGAAGGCTATGTTGAGTCAGCAGCTTCAGGCTTGGTTGCAGGTATTAACGCAGCTCGTCTCTTTAAGGGTGAAAGTGAAGCTATCTTCCCAGAGACCACAGCGATTGGAAGTCTGGCTCATTACATCACTCACGCTGATAGCAAACATTTCCAACCCATGAATGTCAACTTTGGCATTATCAAGGAGTTGGAAGGCGAGCGTATCCGTGATAAGAAGGCTCGTTATGAAAAAATTGCAGAGCGTGCTCTTACCGACTTAGAGGAATTTTTAACGGTCTAATTTTTTTCAAAGAATTGCTCATGATACTATAAAAATCTTAGAAATTGTGATAAAATAGGTAGGATAAAAAAAGGAGAGTGAAAATGGCGAATCCCAAGTATAAACGTATTTTAATCAAGTTATCAGGTGAAGCCCTTGCCGGTGAACGTGGCGTAGGGATTGATATCCAAACAGTTCAAACAATCGCAAAAGAGATTCAAGAAGTTCATAGCTTAGGTATCGAAATTGCCCTTGTTATTGGTGGAGGAAATCTCTGGCGTGGAGAACCTGCTGCAGAAGCAGGTATGGACCGCGTTCAGGCAGATTACACAGGAATGCTTGGGACTGTTATGAATGCTCTTGTGATGGCAGATTCATTGCAACAAGTTGGTGTCGATACGCGTGTACAAACAGCCATTGCCATGCAACAAGTGGCAGAACCTTATGTACGTGGACGTGCTCTTCGCCACCTTGAAAAAGGCCGTATCGTTATCTTTGGTGCCGGAATTGGTTCGCCTTACTTCTCAACCGATACAACAGCGGCCCTTCGTGCAGCTGAAATCGAAGCGGATGCCATCCTTATGGCTAAAAATGGCGTAGATGGTGTTTACAATGCCGATCCTAAGAAAGACAAGACAGCCGTTAAGTTTGAAGAATTGACCCACCGTGACGTTATCAACAAAGGTCTTCGTATCATGGACTCAACAGCTTCAACCCTCTCTATGGACAACGACATTGACTTGGTTGTCTTTAACATGAACCAACCAGGAAACATTAAACGTGTCGTATTTGGTGAAAATATCGGAACAACAGTTTCAAACAATATCGAAGAAAAGGAATAAGAAAATTATGGCTAATGCAATTGTAGAAAAAGCTAAAGAGAGAATGACCCAGTCTCACCAATCACTTGCTCGTGAATTTGGTGGTATCCGTGCCGGTCGTGCCAACGCAAGCTTGCTAGACCGTATCCATGTAGAATACTATGGAGTCGAAACTCCTCTTAACCAAATCGCTTCAATTACCATTCCAGAAGCGCGTGTTTTGTTGGTAACACCATTTGACAAGTCTTCATTGAAAGACATCGAACGTGCCTTGAACGCTTCTGATCTTGGTATCACACCAGCTAACGACGGTTCTGTGATTCGCTTGGTTATCCCAGCTCTTACAGAAGAAACTCGTCGTGACCTTGCTAAAGAAGTGAAGAAGGTCGGTGAAAATGCTAAAGTGGCTGTCCGCAATATCCGTCGCGATGCTATGGACGAAGCTAAGAAACAAGAAAAAGCAAAAGAAATCACTGAAGACGAATTGAAGACTCTTGAAAAAGATATTCAAAAAGTAACAGACGATGCTGTTAAACACATCGACGACATGACTGCCAACAAAGAAAAAGAACTTTTGGAAGTCTAAAAATAAACAGAAAAACTCAGTTGGCATTGCTGGCTGAGTTTTATTCGAAAGAAGGAAATATGAATACAAATCTTGCAAGTTTTATCGTTGGACTCATCATCGATGAAAATGACCGTTTTTACTTTGTGCAAAAGGATGGTCAAACCTATGCTCTTGCCAAGGAAGAAGGTCAACATACAGTAGGGGATACGGTCAAAGGTTTTGCCTACACGGATATGAAGCAAAAACTCCGCCTGACAACCTTAGAAGTGACTGCCACTCAGGACCAATTTGGTTGGGGAACTGTAACGGAAGTTCGTAAAGACTTGGGTGTCTTTGTGGATACAGGTCTGCCCGATAAGGAAGTCGTAGTATCACTCGATATTCTCCCTGAGCTCAAGGAACTCTGGCCTAAGAAGGGCGACCAACTCTACATCCGTCTTGAAGTGGACAAGAAAGACCGTATCTGGGGACTCTTGGCTTATCAAGAAGACTTCCAACGTCTGGCTCGTCCTGCCTACAACAACATGCAGAACCAAAACTGGCCAGCCATTGTTTACCGCCTCAAGCTGTCAGGAACTTTTGTTTACCTGCCAGAAAATAACATGCTTGGCTTTATCCATCCTAGCGAGCGCTACGCAGAGCCACGTTTGGGGCAAGTATTAGATGCGCGTGTCATTGGTTTCCGTGAAGTGGACCGCACCTTGAACCTCTCCCTCAAACCACGTTCTTTTGAGATGTTGGAAAATGATGCTCAGATGATTTTGACCTACTTGGAAAGCAATGGCGGTTTCATGACCTTGAATGATAAGTCATCCCCTGAGGATATCAAGGCAACCTTTGGTATTTCTAAAGGTCAGTTCAAGAAAGCACTCGGTGGCTTGATGAAGGCTGGTAAAATCAAGCAAGACCAGTTTGGGACAGAGTTGATTTAGGTCTTATAGACATGATAAAGAAACTTGAAGAAATGAGTTTAGAGGAACTCTGGCAACTTTTTCCTATTTTTCTAGTAGAGCACAAGTCAGAGTGGAAAGACTGGTATGAATTGGAGAAAACAAGTCTGAAAAAAATATTGGGTGCGAATGTTATTAAAAGAATAGAACATATCGGTAGCACTGCTATCCCTAATATTTGGGCCAAAAATATCGTTGATATTCTGTTAGAAGTAGGTAGAATAGAGGATTTAGCAAGAGTTAGGGATTTATTGGTGAAGAATGGTTGGCTAGTAATGTCGGAGAGTCCTAACAGGATTTCGCTAAATAAAGGATATACAGAGCAGGGATTTGCTGAGAAAGTTTTTCATTTACATTTGCGAATGACGGGAGATCATGACGAGATTTATTTTAGAGATTATCTCTGCCAGCATCCAGATATCGCCCAAGCGTATCA
>CAUSQY010000101.1:0-4098 GCA_963533645.1 uncultured Streptococcus sp.
ACCGTTACCTTGACCTTCGTCGTCCAGAGATGTTGGAAAATCTCAAACTTCGTGCCAAGGTGACTCATTCTATCCGTAACTACTTGGACGAGTTGGAGTTTATCGATGTGGAAACACCATTCCTTTCTAAGTCAACACCAGAAGGAGCGCGTGACTATTTGGTGCCATCTCGTGTTAACAAAGGACATTTCTACGCTCTTCCTCAAAGTCCACAGATTACCAAACAGCTCTTGATGAATGCTGGTTTTGATCGTTATTACCAAATCGTCAAATGTTTTCGTGATGAAGACTTGCGTGGAGACCGCCAGCCTGAGTTTACCCAGGTCGACTTGGAAACTTCCTTCCTTACGGAGCAAGAAATCCAAGATATTACAGAAGGCTTGATTGCGCGCGTAATGAAGGAAACAAAAGGGATTGAAGTAACGCTTCCCTTCCCACGTATGAAGTACGATGAAGCCATGGCCCTTTACGGTTCTGACAAGCCTGATACGCGTTTTGACATGTTGCTTCAGGACTTGACAGAAGTTGTCAAGGGTGTTGATTTTAAAGTCTTCTCAGAAGCACCTGCTGTGAAAGCTATTGTGGTCAAAGGAGCTGCAGACAACTATTCACGTAAAGACATTGACAAGATGACTGAAGTAGCCAAACAATACGGTGCCAAAGGTCTTGCTTGGGTCAAGGTGGTTGATGGAGAATTAAACGGACCAGTTGCCAAGTTCTTGACTGGGATCCAAGCAGATTTGACTGCAGCACTTGGTCTTGAAGATAAGGATTTGGTTCTCTTTGTGGCGGATACGCTTGAAGTGGCCAATGCAACTCTTGGTGCCCTTCGTGGACGTATTGCCAAAGAGCTTGGTTTGATTGATAACGATAAATTCAACTTCCTTTGGGTGGTTGACTGGCCAATGTTTGAATGGTCTGAAGAAGAAGGTCGCTACATGAGCGCCCACCATCCGTTTACCCTTCCACAGGAAGAGACAGCTCACGAATTAGAAGGTGATTTGGCTAAGGTTCGTGCCATTGCTTACGATATCGTCTTGAACGGCTATGAGCTTGGTGGTGGTAGTCTTCGTATCAACCAAAAAGACCTTCAAGAACGCATGTTTAAGGCTCTTGGTTTCTCAGCTGAAGAAGCCAATGACCAGTTTGGTTTCCTTCTTGAGGCTATGGACTATGGTTTCCCACCACACGGTGGTTTGGCTATCGGACTTGACCGATTTGTAATGCTCTTAGCAGGAGAAGATAATATCCGTGAAGTCATTGCCTTTCCTAAGAACAACAAGGCAACCGACCCAATGACACAAGCTCCATCAACAGTCGCTCTCAAACAACTAGAGGAACTCAGCTTACAAGTAGAAGAAGATGAAACAAGCAAAACGAATTAAGCGGTGGCGCTATTATCTGCGCCGCTTTGCTTATCAGATAAAAATTTTACGTGTCTTACAAAGCATCTCTCGGGAAAAATATGATGAGAAGATTTCGGCTTCTCTGGTCTATGGTTTTTTATCAGCAGTAGCGGTCAATTTCTTTTTCCAACCAGGGCATGTGTATTCGAGTGGTGCGACAGGTCTGGCACAGATTATCTCTGCCTTGAGTAATCACTGGTTTGGTTTTTACATTCCGATATCGCTAACCTTTTATGCTATCAATTTTCCGTTGATGATTTTGGCTTGGTATCAGATTGGGCATAAGTTTACAATCTTTACCTTTATCACAGTATCCATGAGTTCCCTCTTTATCCAGCTTGTGCCAGTTGTGACCTTGACAGAGGATCCCATCATCAATGCCCTTTTTGGGGGTGTTGTCATGGGCTTGGGGATTGGTTTTGCGCTCCGTAACAATATTTCTAGCGGAGGTACAGATATCGTCAGTCTGACCATTCGAAAGAAAACGGGTAAGAATGTCGGCAGTATTTCTTTCTTGGTAAATGGAACCATCATGCTGATAGCAGGTCTGACCTTTGGTTGGAAATACGCCCTTTACTCCATGATTACCATCTTTGTCTCTAGTCGTGTGACAGACGCGGTCTTTACAAAGCAAAAGCGCATGCAGGCCATGATTGTGACCAATAATCCTGACAAGGTAATCGCAAAAATCCATAAAAAATTGCACCGCGGAGCAACCATGATCCACGATGCAGAAGGAACCTATAATCATGAGAGAAAAGCAGTCTTGATTACGGTTATCACGCGAGCAGAGTTTAATGATTTTAAACACATCATGAAACAGGTTGATCCGACAGCCTTTGTCTCTGTATCCGAAAATGTCCACATTCTCGGACGATTCGTAGAAACAGACAATTAATCATACTCAAAAGACCAGCCTTGGGGCTGGTCTTTATTTTTCGATAATTTTGTGTCCAATCAACTGGCGGTAACAAATCTGTTTATTGTTTTTAGCATCGTTGATGATCTGGAGAATGGTTTCAAAGGAAACGCGCCCAAGTTCCAGACTATTGATATCGACATAGGCTACAAGGTCAAGTCGAGGATTGACAGAGTCAAAACTCAAGACAGGAACAGTTAACTGATGCTTACTGATGTAGTCACAAACTCCTTCTGCAAGGAGACTGTCAGTGGTGATGATAGCGTCAATCTGCGGATCGTGATTGAACAGGAGTTCACTGAACTGATACCCTTTTTCTTCTAGAAATTCGGTCGCAAAGTAGATTAAGTTGGTATCAATCGGAAGTTGGTGTTGTTTGAGTGCGGACTCATAGCCAGTTAGACGATCTTGCGTTACGAAGAGTCGCTTTGTACCCCCGATGAAGGCAATTCGTTTGCATCCTTTTTTGATGAAATACTCTGTCGCATCAAAGCCAGCTTGTACATTGTCATTATCAACAAGAGGGATAAAGGGTGAAGTAGATTTTCCGAGAATGAGGAAAGGGAACTGCTCATCGGCTACTAGCTTGACCAGAGGATCTTCTTCTTCAGCGTAGAGGAAAATCAAACCGTCAACACGCTTGCCATAGACCATCTGGGAAATAGCTTTGAGCCGCTCTTTTGCATCTTTCCCCGTTGCAATCTGGATAGCATAGTGGTTCTCAGATGCCACTTGGGCGATCCCTCGTAGAACAGATGGGAAGAAAGGATTTTGGTAAAAGGCATCCGAGTCGTCAGGGAGCACCAGGCCGATAACTTGAGTATAGCTACTTACCAAGCTACGAGCATTGAGATTGGGGTGGTAGTTGAGCTCCTTCATCGCCTTGCGAACTCGTTTTTTAGTTTCATCACTAATCGTTGATTTGTTTTGAATAACGCGGGTAACAGTTGAAGGTGAGACACCTGCTGCCTTGGCCACGTCTTTAATCGTCACGGGCATAAAAATCTCCTATTTATGATAATCTGGATCACGGAAATGTGTCTTGTAAAAAATAGTGACCAGATAAAGAACAAAAAGAATGTTTTGTACAGTGATAAGGGTTGCCATATTTTGGCCAAAAAGTCCCAAAATAAGCGTAATCAGAGTAGGTAATCCTAAACAGTTCAAGATGAAATGGTAGCACTCTTTAAAGGTCCTAAATGAAAAGAGGCGTGATCTTTTGGTGATATAAAGGAGAAAGCTAGCTCCAAGAGAGACAATGAAGAAATTCAATCCAAAGAGAAAGCTTGCACCAAGAACGAGAAAGAGACTGATATAGACCCGATTTTGTTGGTACCAATCTTTAGAAATGGCCTGGGTAAGATCTTCCTTACTCTGGAAACTCTCCGTTTGAATCGCGTGGTAGCGAATGCGAGTCAGCTCCTTACTTTCCTTACTGATGACGAGTTCTTCCCTATCAAAATGAAGTTGCAAGTCCTTTGGTAATTCTTTGTTTTGGCTTGGGCCAATCACAAGAGAAGGTTGCTGATTCTTAGTGCCTGAGTAGTTCAGCTTTCCATCAACGATTTGTGCATTCTCTGACAAGTCCATGATCGCTTCATCTGTCAGTGGAGTGTAGACATTATCGATAAAGGTATCCAGTGGATATGTTTCCTGTGAGCTGTTTTGAATGGCAATCGGAACCATAGATAAGCTGATGAGGAAAATGCTCGTAAAGAGAAGCTGAAACCAGTTGAGGCCGAAACGTTTTGATAGGGGCTTACGAAATCCCCA
>CAUSQY010000102.1:0-4015 GCA_963533645.1 uncultured Streptococcus sp.
AAAGTCAATATGGCTTAGGAAGCAAGTTTACATTCAGCCTCAATTTGAAATAAAGGCGTAAAGTCCCTTTACAAATCTAGCTTTTCATGGTACAATAACCTTTGTGTGAAATAGCAGCAGGAAAGCATGAAGCTCGTCAACAGGTGTCTTATGACAAGTAACCTTGGCTGTTTAGGCGAAGGGCATCTGCACGAATCAGGGCTTTCTAAGTGACTATTTCCACCGAAATATTATTTATATCAGGAGGACATACACATGTCACGTTATACAGGACCATCTTGGAAACAAGCTCGTCGCCTTGGCCTTTCACTTACAGGTACAGGTAAAGAATTGGCACGTCGTAACTACGTACCAGGACAACACGGACCAAACAACCGTTCTAAATTGTCAGAATACGGTTTGCAATTGGCTGAAAAACAAAAACTTCGTTTCACTTACGGTGTAGGTGAAAAACAATTCCGTAACTTGTTCGTACAAGCTACAAAAATCAAAGGCGGAATCCTAGGTTTCAACTTCATGCTTCTTTTGGAACGTCGTTTGGATAACGTTGTTTACCGTCTTGGTCTTGCGACTACTCGTCGTCAAGCTCGTCAATTCGTAAACCACGGTCACATCCTTGTTGACGGAAAACGCGTTGATATCCCATCATACCGCGTAACTCCAGGTCAAGTGATCTCAGTTCGTGAAAAATCATTGAAAGTTCCAGCAATCCTTGAAGCAGTAGAAGCTACTCTTGGACGTCCAGCATTCGTATCATTCGACGCTGAAAAATTGGAAGGTTCATTGACTCGCTTGCCAGAACGCGACGAAATCAACCCAGAAATCAACGAAGCACTTGTCGTTGAATTCTACAACAAAATGCTTTAATTTTAAGAAATATCTTACAGAAAGCCTACAACAGTGGGCTTTTTGTTTTGTCTTAAAACGTTGATTTCTGGGTTTGGGCAATGTCAAAAGGAGTGCTTTTATTCACTGAGAATCTTTCTAGCTATAGTGTAAAGAAATCCGTGTTTTAGTTGACTTTTCCGCCCTCATTTTCAGCTTTTGTGCTAAAATAGATTTATAAACTTAAGATAAGGAATGTTTATGAAATCGGGTAATGTATTATTGAAAGGATGCCTTTATTTCTGGGGTGGCTTGTTTTTGCTGGGTCTCTTGGTTCAGGTAGCTCTGCCTTTGGCAATTTGTGGTTTGATAGGTTTCGGGGCTTATCTAGCCTATAAGCGTTGGCGTTATCCTCTTTTGAAGGATCGTTCTTTGGAAGATCAGATTGAGCTTTTAAAAGCGCGGATTCGTCAGGCTGATAAAGATATCCAGCAGTTAGAAGAGACCTTGTCTGAAAAAGGATCAGCAGCCTATAAAAGCCTAGCTAACCAGGTCTTGATTGAACTTCAAGAAATTCATCAAGAGGCCAATCGTTTAAAATCTTATATTGACGAAGCTGTTTATAGTCGCATTGATAAAAAGGTTCGCTCAGTAAGGGCGACCATAGACGTCCAGCTAGAGCGACTAGAAAGAGAGAGTCTCGTAGACATCGAAAATAAGGGACCTGAAGAATTGGTGCCTGAATTGTCTCAGACCTTGGCAAATATTGCTGCGGACCATCAAGCGATTCTCGACAAAATCGAGTCATCGGATGTTGGGGCCAAAGAAGAGCTGACGGCTATCCATAGTTTAAAAATGGAGAAATTCCAAACGATTTTAGAGGGCTATTTAAAGATTAAGGCAAATCCAAAAAATTATAATCGGGCGGAAGAACGCTTGGAACAAGCTAAAGCAGCCATCGAACAATTTGACCTTGAGCTAGATCAAGTTTTGAGAGAACTTAATGAAACAGATATGCGTGATTTTGATATTAGCCTGCGTATCTTAGGAAAAGATCGCAAAGAATAGGGTAGACACAAAGGAGTAACCATGACAGAATTTAATTTTGATATTGATCAGATTGCTAATAATACAGTGGCTAAAGTGGACAAGACAACCGAAATCATCGAGACCAATACAGGCTCAGCCCAGACGATCACTTTTCTTGAAAAGCTAAGACCTGAGCAACAAGAGCAAATCAAGGCGCGCGTGCCTCAGTTGGTGGATCAGTTTGTCACAGACCAAAATGCTCTCTTGGACTTTGGTCAATCAGCGGTGGAAGGTGTCAATGGGACCGTTAACCGTATCTTGACCGAGCAGAAGAAACTGCAAATTCCCCAGGTGGATGACCTGCTGAAAAACACCAACCGTGAACTCCAAGGTTTTGTAGCCAAATATAAGAATGCTGAAATTGCAGAATTGGAAGAAAAGCCAAATTTTTTGCAAAAATTGTTTAAAAAGAGCCAGAACAGTCTGCAAGAATTTTATTTTGACTCCAAAACAGTTGAGCAAAAGCTAGATGGTATGGCTGCTGCTGTGGTCAAGCAAGAAGATGTGCTGGCGCGAAATATTGTTTCTGCTGAAATGCTGATTGAGGACAATACCAAATCCATTGAAAATCTAGTGGGAGTTATTTCCTTTATCGAGGCTAGTCAGGCAGAAGCTGGGAATCGAGCAGCAGAATTGAAGGCTCAAGTTGACCAACTAGATACAAGTACGGTAGAATATCAAACCAAGTCCCAAGAATTAGCTCGTATGGCAGAAGTGGTCAATACTCTGGAACAACAACATACAGAGTATGTTAGTCGCCTTTACGTAGCTTGGACGACGACTCCACAGATGCGTAATCTTGTCAAAGTTTCATCGGACATGCGTCAAAAATTGGGCATGCTTCGTCGCAATACCATTCCAACAATGAAGCTTTCGATTGCTCAACTTGGTATTTTGCAACAATCGATGAAATCAGGTGTCGTGGCGGATGCCATTGTCAATGCCAATAATGCTGCCCTTCAGATGCTAGCTGAAACCAGCAAGGAAGTGATTCCGCAGATGGAACGAATTGCCCAAAGTCCAACAGTAGCTGTTGAATCGGTTACCAAACTTGCTGAAAGTCTAGTCGCTCAAAACCAAGGCATCGTTGCTGCCATTGAGTTGGGACGCCAGAAACGTGCTCAACTAGAAACAACCATCGTCAAGTCTGCAGAAATGATCAATGACTCTGTTAAACTCCGCGATGAAAAAATCGTCCAAGCCCTTCTAGACCAAGGAAAGGCTGCTCAGAAAGAAGTACAAGAATAAAAATAAATCCTCTGCAATGTAGATTTGCAGGGGATTTTATTTGTTTTTGTGAACAAGCCAGGTGGAATACTTTCTCCCAAGCCAGAGAGCAAAGAGGAGATTGATGACGACAATGCCTGAACCGACCAGTGAAAATAGAAAAAATTCGCTAGTCGAAACCTGCCAAAAACGTACGATGTCTGTAATCAAATAAGCACTGACAGGAAAACAGAGGATAGAAGTAATCAGAGCAGGGATATACTTACGGAGAAGAATTGATTGTCCAATATGGAGCAAGAGATGGAGTGCAAAGGCCACAAATCCTCCTAACCAAACTAATTTGAGCGCTCTAGATTGAGTAACATATGCTAAGAAAGTGATGGATAAGACAAGGATGAATTCCTCAAAAACAGCGAGGGCAAATCCCTCTGTTGTCATTTCCTTGTGGATTTTGAGAATAGTTGGCGCCTTTTGGGCAAGCAAGGTTTCGTTGAGACGGATCCAAGGGACAAGACCGATAATTTCTTCCATATCGTGAAAGATAAAAAGTAGAGGAAACATCCAAAGATAATACGCCATAAATCTCTCCTGAAAAGCTAAAGACTGCCAGTAAATAAAGCAAAAAACGCCCAGTAAGGCGTTTTGAGTTAGGTATGCTTACTTCACTTCTGTAAAAATTAACTTCTACTCTTACAAAGCTTATTCTGACATACTTTATAACAGTCTAAAAAAGGTAGAGATTCATACATTATCTAGATTTTCTAAAAGTACTCTATTAAACTTAAAACCTGGTTTGGAAAGTATGGGTTTCAGTTGGATTAAAAACAGCGTAATATCAAGGATTTTCAGAACGATATCTACTTTTTAATTTCAT
>CAUSQY010000103.1:0-3995 GCA_963533645.1 uncultured Streptococcus sp.
CTGCTGAAGAAAATGAAGCTGGTGGTATGCTCATGTATGAGGATGGTGCTTTTGGGGACTGGCTACCAGACCAGTTCTATGGCCTTCATGTTCGTCCGGATTTGAAAGTCGGACAGATTGCGACCAATACACACACTCTCTTTGCAGGAACCTGTGAGGTGAAGATTCGTTTCAAAGGAAAAGGGGGACATGCAGCTTTTCCGCATGAAGCCAATGATGCCTTGGTGGCTGCTAGTTACTTTGTAACTCAAGTACAGTCAGTTGTCAGTCGCAATGTCAATCCAATCGAGGGAGCGGTGGTGACCTTTGGTGTTTTCCAAGCTGGTGTTGCGAATAATGTCATCACAGATACAGCCTTTTTACATGGCACCATTCGAGCCTTGACTCAGGACATGAGCCTTTTGGTGCAAAAAAGAGTCAAGACAGTCGCAGAAGGTGTTGCGGCAGCCTTTGGGATGGAAGTCGAAATCGAACTCAAACAAGGGGGCTACCTGCCTGTTGAGAACAATCCAGCCTTGGCGCGTGAACTGATGGACTTCTTTGGAGAAAAAGACGGAATCGACTTGATTGATATCGAGCCTGCTATGACAGGTGAGGACTTTGGTTATCTCCTTTCGAAGGTTGATGGCGTTATGTTCTGGCTAGGTATCGATAGTCCCTACGCCCTTCATCACCCTCAGATGAGTCCCAAGGAAGAAGCCTTAGCCGTTGGGGTGGAAGCAGTCTCTAGCTTTCTTCAAAAGAAGGCGGCGGAGTAGAGGAATTGTCTATGAAAGCAGAACTACGAAAGCAAGTCTTACACGAAATGAAGGCTTTATCTCAGGAGAAAAAACAGGCTATGGATCGAGCTTTAACCGAGCGTTTCTTACAACACCCCTTTTATCAAGAAGCTAAGTTCATCGCAACTTATCTCTCCTTTCCGCATGAATTTCAAACGCAAGAATTGATCGAGCAGGCGCTGAAGGACGGCAAGAAGGTTCTGATACCCAAAACCTATCCCAAGGGACGGATGGACTTTGTAGCCTATCATCCACAGCAGTTGGTAAAAACTTCCTTTGGTTTACTGGAACCGCAAGGAGACTTGGAAGTGGTGGAACCGTCTCAGATTGATTTGATTCATGTTCCGGGCTTGGCTTTTACAAGAGAGGGGTATCGGATTGGATATGGCGGAGGCTATTACGATCGCTATTTGGAGAATTTTGCTGGTCAGACCATGAGTACAATCTACCCTTGTCAGGTTCAGGAGTTTAACTCGGAAGACCATGATATTCCCGTTCAGGAGGTACTAATCTATGAAGGAAATCTTTGATAAACGCTATCCTGTGACTAGTTTCTTCCTCCTAGTAACGGCATTGGTATTTCTTTTGATGTTGGTTCTTACAGGTTTAAATTTTGAACGAGCAGATACCTTGCTTCAGTTTGGAGCCATGTATGGACCGATCATTCGCCTGTTCCCTGAGCAGATTTGGCGCCTTTTTTCGGCTATATTTGTGCATATCGGATGGGAGCATTTCATTGTCAATATGATTTCGCTCTACTTTCTTGGACGACAGGTTGAGGAGATTTTCGGCTCCAAGCAGTTCTTCCTTCTCTATCTCTTATCAGGAATGATGGGCAATCTCTTTGTTTTTGCTTTCACACCGAAAGTCCTAGCAGCAGGTGCCTCCACTTCTCTCTATGGATTATTTGCTTCGATTATCGTTTTGCGCTATGCGACTCGCAGCCCCTATATCCAGCAGTTAGGGCAATCCTACCTGACGCTTTTCGTGATAAATATCATTGGAAGTATTCTGATTCCAGGAATCAGCCTAGCAGGGCATATTGGTGGCGCAGTAGGCGGTGCTTTTCTAGCAGTCATCTTCCCAGTTAAATGGGAGAGAAGGATGTACAGTACCAGCCAGCGAATCGGAGCAACCCTACTTTTTGTCGCACTTGCCATTTTCCTTTTCTACAAAGGAATGAGCTATGTGTAGGGATGGAATAGTTAAAAAGCTACTCATTTTTTGAGTAGCTTTTTATGTAGATTGGAACCATTCGAAACAACACAGCTCTAAAATAGTTATTAACGTTGTCTAAATTCTGTAATGCCACCACCAAAGTTTCCAAGATGGTTTCCATTGTCGTCACGAACATCACCATTGCTGTGATTTGCTTGATAACTGCCTGAATGGCCAAAAGCATCAGTTCCCGTATATCTTGTATAGCCATCATTTCCTCCGCCGCTATTGCTGTTGCCAGATGAATATTGTTCGGCAGCTGGGGCTTCATAATTACTTCCGCCACTATTTGATCCAGAATCAGAAGATGAGTTAGAACTTGAACTGCTTGAACTACTTGATCCACCAGAAGATTCTTGTGTTTTAGCTTCTGATTGTTTCTTCTCTTCTTCTTTAGCTTTTTCAGCTGCTTTTTGTTCTTCTTCTTTCTTCAAAGCTTCGATTTGCTTATTGAATTTATCTACAATATCAGTAAGAGATTTTGTAGTTTCTTCAAGATTATCTTGTTTGAATGTTTCATCAACTTTCTTGATAAAATCAATTTGTTTATTGATTTCTTTTACATTATTTTCTAAGGTTGTTTTATCTTTAAATTTGTCATCTGAATCTTTGATGTCATAAGCCAAACCTTTTTGCAAATGAAAATCTACAATGGCTTTAGATGATTCTTTGACTTTATTATTAAGATAGTCTTTACCTGTATCGGTTTTAAGTGAAGTTTCAGATAATTCTTTCAACTTAGAAATAGATTCATCTGAAGATGCATCAAATGATTCAAATAGTTTATCAACTTGTTCTTTGTCTGATTTGCTATCTTTTTCTAATTGTACAATTTTTGCTTGTTGCTCTGCTTGATGTTGGTAATATGAATACCATCCAAACCCTAATACCAATACAACACCAACTGCAACTGATGAAATGATTACTTTTTTATTGTTTTTGATAAATTCCACAAATTTGTTCTCCATAATCTTTTACTTTGATAGTGTCCGCAATTACTTTAAAATTAAAATTACACCCATCTTTCTCCCTTATTATATTCTTATTAATAGCTTCCACAAAACTAAACAACTTATATTCGACTCGGTTGATTTAATTTAACCATGACTACTCCAACAGTTAAGTCAAATTTAAAATTATTTATTATTTTGGAACCATTCGAAACAACACAGCTCTATAACTAGGAAATATTGATACTATCAACTCCGCACATCCTACATAGACAGTTTACCTAATGTTTTTTAATATTCTTCAAAACTATATCTTATACAAATTATTTAATCTTTCTAACTCTAATACATTCATACATACTTCTACTCCAGTAACTACCCCCTTGCTATGAATAAATCCACAAGAAAACACAATCCTCTCCTTGCTCAAAATATTTGACAATATTACTAATGCTTCTAAAACATAATCCTCTATGGTAATAAAACTATTGTTTTCATCTTTAAAAAACTTTATAAATCCAATATCCTTACACCTATCACCAAAATAAAACCTAAGTGATTTTAAATAATAATCAAAAAACACATCAATCTCCATAGAACCCCCCTTCATTTTTAAAATATTCTGTTATATCATACAAAAAAGTTTTGGAACCATTCGAAACAACACAGCCAAAAGATTTTTCTTTTGAGTTAAAATATGGTTATCCATAATCAGTAATGCGCACCGATTCGGTGCTTTTTATTTTATTATACTAACTCATTGTACTCCTATTTTTATAAAAAAACAAATAATATTGTAGCGCTTTCATAAAATTTGATGGAGCTTGTAAGTGGGTTAACTGAGAAATACGATTTCCTTTTGTTGGTTTATATGTTCGGGATGATAGCAATACAAAATAAAAAGAACTGGGATAATTAACTATCCTAGTTCTTCTTTTATATGAACTGTTCTTCTATTCCCCTTCAGCCAACTCTTTCCCAAGTTGGATGAGATAGTCTTTCAAGTCGTCTTTGACTTGTGGGTGTTTGAGAGCGTAGTCGATGGATG
>CAUSQY010000104.1:0-3881 GCA_963533645.1 uncultured Streptococcus sp.
ATCCGATAATCATCACGATGAAGTAAATGAGAATTCCAAATCCGATAACTCCGTCACTCGAACTGCTTTTTCGATGACGTCGTGAAGAACTCCTCTCACCAGCATACCTTTCCAGTTCCCTTAAGCGACTAGAGTTGGTAGTATAGTCGTAACTACTTTTAGAACTTGAAGCAGTCGTACTCGATCCACTATAGAACATGTAGTTGAGATTATTGACTATTGAGAGAACACCCTTGTTATAATCACCATTTTTAAAGTAAGGACGTGCTGTTGTCAAGAACCTGTGAGTCTGATAGTCAGTGATCTTACTGGCCACATTATTACTGGTTTCAATCCGTGATTTTCTATCTTGGACTGCTACCACAATCAAGACACCGTGATTGTCTCCCGAGTAGCCAATCTTCCAAGCTCTAGCTGTTTCATTGGCTACAGTCTCGATTGTTTCTCCATCTAAGCTTTTCACAACGTAAACACCCATCTGGAATTTTTCTGATTTTTTACTATTGACATTATTCAATTCCCGAATCTGACTTATAGTCTCATCCGTTAGATAGTGATCCGGGTCATAGATTCCGTACTCAGGTTTTTCAGGTGCTGTAAATGCTGACAAGAAGAGAAAGACCATCAGCAATCCAAGCAAGCGAACCAACAAACTATGTTTAAATAATCTGCTTCTTTTCATAATAACCTCCCTGATAAAGGAAAATTGATTTAAGGAATTATAGCATTTTGATTTTTACAAAAAAAGTGCATTTTCATTACAAATAGATTACAAAATCTAGGAAAATGATTGAAATTTGATGACAGATTCTCCTCCAATTTGATAGGTTCTTTTCTCCCCTTTTAGATAGAAAAAAGAAGACTATGAAGTCTTCTTTCAATTTATTTTTATAGGAAAACAAGCAAGACTTACTTGCGTTTTCTCGCGATCAAGTGAATCGGTGTTCCTTCAAAGACAAAGGCCTTGCGGATTTGATTTTCCAAGAAACGCAAGTAAGAGAAGTGCATGAGTTCTTCTTCGTTGACAAAGATGACAAAGGTTGGTGGCTTGGTTGCTACTTGGGTTGCGTAGAAAATCTTGAGGCGTTTTCCTTTGTCTGTCGGTGTTGGATTGATAGCAATGGCATCCATAATCACATCGTTCAAGACTGCTGATGGGATACGGGTGTTTTGACTCTCGCTAATTTGCTTGATCATCTCAGGCAGTTTATGGAGACGTTGCTTGGTAAGAGCTGAAACAAAGACAATCGGCGCATAAGGCAGATATTGGAACTGCTCACGGATATCCTCTTCCCATTTTTTCATGGTGTGGTTATCTTTCTCAAGGGTATCCCATTTATTGACCACGATGATCATCCCTTTACCGGCTTCGTGGGCAAAACCTGCAATACGCTTGTCGTACTCACGGATACCTTCTTCGGCATTGAGGACCATCAAGACCACGTCAGAACGGTCAATGGCACGCATGGCACGCATGACAGAATATTTCTCCGTATTTTCATAGACTTTACCAGACTTACGCATACCAGCTGTATCAATCATGGTAAACTCTTGTCCATCCGTATCTGTAAAATGGGTATCAATGGCATCACGCGTTGTTCCAGCTACTGGACTAGCAATCACGCGGTCTTCTCCCAAAATAGCGTTGATCAAACTTGACTTTCCAACGTTAGGACGGCCAATCAAGCTAAATTTAATGACATCTGGATTTTCTTCTTCGACTTCATGTGGCAGATTTTCTACAATAGCATCCAACACATCTCCTGTCCCGATACCGTGGACAGATGAAATTGGCAACGGTTCACCCAATCCTAGCGCATAGAAATCAAAGATATCATTTCGCATTTCTGGGTTGTCAACCTTGTTAACGGCAAGGATAACAGGTTTATGGGTTTTATAGAGTTTGCGGGCCACGTATTCATCCGCATCTGTAATCCCTTCTTTACCAGACACCACAAAGACGATGACATCGGCTTCTTCCATGGCAATTTCTGCCTGGTGCTTGATTTGTTCCATGAAGGGAGCATCGACATCGTCAATCCCTCCCGTATCAATCATACTAAAGGAACGATTGAGCCACTCACCCGTTGCATATATACGGTCACGTGTCACACCCTCGACATCTTCTACGATGGAGATCCGCTCACCAGCGATTCGATTAAATAGGGTTGATTTCCCAACATTGGGACGTCCCACAATGGCAATAGTTGGTAAGGCCATGTTTTCTCACTTTCTACAATAACTTTTTCTGTTCTAGATTCTTCCGAGTTGAACTAGGTTCGGCTTGCCCAAACTGCTCTGCCAAACGCTGACTCCAAGAGGTAGTTGCACGCGCACCAGCATAGTCTGCCTGTACTTGGTCATAGTCCAAAATCGCCGCTACTGGCTGTTCTTGGTATTCTTCTTCAAAAACCACTTGGTTCAAAGGCAGTCTTGGTTTGACATCGTGTTGTTGATTTGGAACACCGAGTGCAATCCCAAAAACGGGGTAGGTATAGTCAGACAGGTTAAAAAGCGCTGCCACTTCTTCCGACTTATAACGGACCAAACCGATAATAACTCCACCGTAACCTAGACTCTCAGCAGCAAGCAAGGTATTTTGCCCCGCAAGAGCCGCGTCCACAGACGTGATAAGGAGACCTTCTACCCCTTGAGGTTGGAAAGTGTCCGTATGAAGGCTTGCTCCCTTTTCCGCTCGATTCAAGTCACCAACAAAGAGCAAAAAGGCTGCTGACTGGCGAATGGCTTCCTGAGGAACCAGTTCGTATAGAGCATCTTTCTTCTCTTGACTGCGCACAAGAATCACAGAGTAGGATTGAAAATTTTTCCAAGATGACGCCATTTGTCCAGCAGTCAAAATCTCTTCCAAGTCTGTTTGAGGAATATCTTGCTCCTTAAAGCGACGAACTGAAGTATGAGCTTTCATCAGTTTAATGGTTTCTGTCATCGGCGATTTTCTCCTTCTAGTCTCGTTTCCTCAGCCAAATAACGGATTCGTTCCATGACCCGTCTAGCTTCCCAAGTCTCGTCATTTCCATTCTTTCCTTTGGCAAAATGTTTTTCCAAATCTTGGAAATTAAAGTTGGAAGTAAAGAAGGTCGGCAAATCTTCCTGCATACGATACTGTAGAATAACTTGGAGAATCTCATCACGCACCCAAGGGGTAGACTGTTCTGCACCAATATCATCCAAGATCAAGACTTCTGCTAACTTGATGTCATCCACCAAGGTCTTCACAGATCCTTCACCGATGGCATTTTTCACATCAATGACAAAACTTGGATAATGAAGAATGGTCGTTGATGCCCCACGTTTTTCAGATAGGTCGTGAGCTAAGGCTGCCATCATGAAACTCTTACCAACACCAAAATCTCCGTAAAGATAGAGGCCTTTTCGGATGCTTGGGTAAAGGTCAACAAAGGAATAGAGTCTCTCAAAAATCGGTAACCGTCCTAGATCATCTAGGTCAATCTGAGCTAATTTCGCTTTCTTGAGACTTGCTGGTAGATTGATCAACTTAAGGCGATTCTTAATTTCCGCCTCTTTTTCAGCCGCGATTAGTTCGGGTGTTTCTTCATAAGACACATCCGCATAACCTTGATTCATGACCAAGATAGGCTTGTAGCCACGCGCTATATAGTCAGCATCCCCGCGAAGAAACTTATCCCGCTCTGTGATATATTGGTTGAACTTGGAGATGCTACGATTCAACTCCTCTTGGCTGAGGGATTCTTTCTGGATAAAAGCCGCTACATCGGGGTCCTTCATGATCTGCTGGACCAAGTCCTGATACTGGAAACGACTTGTCTGACGTTTGATAACGTCCCCAACACTTTCCATCTAGTCTCCTCCTTCTTCTAATCGGGCTAACATTTCTTGTT
>CAUSQY010000105.1:0-3851 GCA_963533645.1 uncultured Streptococcus sp.
CAAAGATGGCTAAAATCACAAAGGGATTGAGCATGACGATAAAAAAGAAAAGAATGGTCGCCACAAGGAGGAAAACGTTGTTGCCCTCTTTACCTGTATAATAGCGGAGCAAAAGCAAAAAGAGGAATAGAATCAGCAAAAAACGCGAAAAATGCTCTGATACCATCAAAATCAGAGCTCCCGTCAATAAACAGGCTTCAATAAATAAAAAGATTTGAAATTTTTTCATAGATGCATCCTCTCCCTTCTATTTTATCACAATTCAAAAAAGTCACCTCGGTCTGAGGATGGAAAAAGGCGATGGGACAGAAATTGCTCTTAGAAGCTAGGTTTCATCCACTCACCACAGTTGACAAAAGGCTACAAAAAAGGGCGGGATTCTTGTCCCGACCTCTTTAGATCTGATCATTTGCTTCTTTGAGTTTACCATAAAGAATATAGTCTACGTTTTGCAGATCTGCTATGGTGGCACAATTAAGGGCACACATGATCAAACGCAGATCTTCTTTCCAGCCTTGGACAATGCCAATCACTTCTTCGACTGTGTAGGTTTCAATCAACTCTAGAACGGTACGTGACAGTCCTACAGCCTTGGCACCAAAAACCAAGCACTTAATCATATCCAGCGGATTCCGAACGCCTCCACTGACCAAGAGTTCGACCTTGTCTTTCCATTCTTGGGCATTGAGAAGGGCTTGCATGGTAGACTGCCCCCATTGATTAAGGTAATCACGCTGACCACTGCGACGGTTTTCGATATAGGCAAAGCTGGTGCCACCACGACCTGACAGGTCAACCGTTCGAACACCCAGTTCATAGGCTCTCTCGATGGTCTTCACATCCATTCCAAAACCCACTTCCTTGAGAATAATAGGAACAGGGATTTGCTTGCTGTAGTCTGCCAGATGCGAATACCAGCTTCTGAACTTTCTTTCTCCCTCAGGCATGAGTAATTCCTGCATAACATTGACGTGCACTTGCAGGAGAAGAGGATTCATCGCTTCTACAGTCTGAAGTCCCAACTCAACAGGCTTGTCCAATCCAATATTGGTTCCTAGGAGGAGATTTGGATGGCTAGATTTGACAGAAAAAGAATTATCTGTAGGATTTTTTAGGGCCGCGCTATAAGAGCCCGTCACAAACAAAATCCCACAGGCTTCTGCCACCTGAGCCAGCTTTTGATTGATTTCTCTCCCCTTATCGCTCCCACCTGTCATGGCATTGATATAAAAAGGAAAGTCCCACTTTCGACCTGCAAACTCTGTAGACAAATCAATCTCATCCAGGTCATAACGAGGCAGAGAAGAATGAATCAACTCCACCTCATCAAAGCTATTATAGGAACTTTTTTGCTCAAGGGCATAGCGGATGTGCTCATCCTTACGATTTGTCGTCATGTCCTATCCTTTCTTGGTATAAGAGCTCAATCCCCAGATCGGCCCAACGATTTTTTAAGGTTTCAGTTGATTGCGCATCAAAACTCAAGGCAATCCCACAGTCACCACCACCTGCACCGCTGCTCTTAGCAACAGCCAGCAAATCTTGACTGGCTTCTTTCAACCGTCTCAGCGAAGGGGTGTATATATCTGGACTCAAGCCTTCTAAGAGCTGACTGGCTGTTTCCACCTGCTTGATGATTTTTTCTGCATTTCCCTGCTCCAAAGCTTCTACCAAAGCAGCCACCGTTGCTTTTGAGGAAGTTAAAAAATTCGGATTGATATTTTGTTTGATTTGTTGGACCATATTACTAGACACAGCCACTTCCTTAGTCCATCCCACTAGGAAATCACATTCTAGAGTTGGTTTCACTTGTGAGATAGAAAAGCCCCAGTCACGCTCCAAAACCGTCGCCAAGCTTTCTTCTTCCAACCACGCAGCTATCTTCTTTCGATCAAAAGACTGGTAGAGAACCAAATCCTCTGCAACGATACAGGCAAGGTCTCCCATAGAACCATTGTCTCCTCGCTTGAGTAAGACCGCGCTAGCCAGCTTGAACAAGAGTTCCTGATCAACCGTAATATCATACAGAGCCAGCAGAGCCTTGACAACCAAGACAACGACACTACCACTAGAGCCTAGACCAAACTTTTTGCCTTCTCGTTCCATTTTTCCACGGATTTCCAAGGAAAAAGGACGCAAAGTCTGACCACGATCAGCAAGGAAATCATTCATCAAAGCAATTGTTTCTTGAATTAAGCTGTAGTCAGGATTTGGTGTCAAGGCCACTACGAAATCAAACAGATCTGAGTAGATACGGTAGCTGTCAGAAAAGGTAATCTCAGCCTTCATATAGATGGGGATGGCCTTTATCAAGGCTAACTGCCCCGGCTCTAAAATAGCATACTCACCCGCCCAATAGAGTTTCCCGCAAGTTTTAACAGCAATCATCTTGGCTCAAATCCTTTGTTTTTGACACAATCAAGCGATAACGTTGACCGAAGATTTCTGATAAATGCTCCAAGTCTTTCTCCTGACAGAGGACCTTGACATTGGGACCAGCATCCATGGTAAAGTAGCAGGCTTCCCCTTGCTCACGAAGCTGGCGGACAAAGTCCATGGCTTCATAGCTTGCATCCGTCAGATAAGAAAAGGCTGGTGATGCTGTTTTTGTCGTAGCGTGCATAGCCAGGGCATTTTTCTCCGTTAATTCCCCAACCTTGGCAAAGTCATTTTCCTTGAGATAAACCAGCATATCCTGATAATCCTTCTCAGACTGACGCACCCAGTCATCAAAGGTCGTCGAGGTTTCCACACAAAGTTTCATCCCATCACGGCTAGAGATTGGTTTTTTCTTGTCCTCTAGCACCAACATAATCATAGCTAGTTTCAAGTCTGTCTCTACAGGATAAATTTCTCCGCTATCCTTGTCCCAGGCACCGAGCGGTCCATAAAAACTCCGAGAGGAAGAACCTGAAGCAAACTTAGCCTCTTGTGCCAACTGACTTCTATCCAATCCAAGCTGGAAATAAGCACTGCATGCCTTGATCAAGGCGGACAAACCACTAGAACTAGAGGACAGGCCCGCTGCAGTCGGCATATTGTTTTGAGTATCGATACGGACAAAACCTTCCCCAGCTGGACGGTAACGGTCAATGATTTTGCTCATTTTGGCATGCTCAGCCTCATTTTGGAGCTGACCATTGATATAAAAGGCATCAGCAGTCGCATCCGTCGGTAGAGGCGACAAGGTCGTCTCTGTGTACATATTTTCCAAAGTCAGAGAGATGCTGCTAGTAGCAGGAACCATCTCTTTTTCTTTTTTCTTTCCCCAATATTTGATAATGGCAATATTTGCGTAGGAACGTACTGTTACAGGCTTTCGATCCATGTCTGAACAGCTCCTTTCTCTTCTAATCGTTTTGCTAGTTCTTGTGCTTGATCCAGATTGGCTACCAAGGCGATAATACAGCCTCCTAGCCCACCACCACTCATCTTGGCACCTAGAGCACCATGGCTAAGAGCCGTTTCAACGAGGGAGTCTGCCTCAGAGCTGCTGACACCAATTTCTTTTAAATGTAAATGCGCTTGACTGAGGATTTGTCCCAATCCTTCAGCATCTTTTCGTCTAATCGCATCTTCTGCTTGCTGGGTCAATTCTCCCAAGGCATGCAAAAACGGTAGGGCATCCTTGCCCTTGCTTTGAACCACTTGGATGGCTTCACGAGTGTGACCATACACACCTGTATCTGCAATCACCAAATAAGCGGATAGGTTCATCTCAAGTTCTGTAAAACCAACATTCTTGATAAAGCGAATGGGTTGGTCACTGAGACAGGTCTTGGCATCCAACCCACTTGGATTCATATGGGCAATCATCTCAGCCCGATTGACCAAGATTTCTAGTATATCAT
>CAUSQY010000106.1:0-3763 GCA_963533645.1 uncultured Streptococcus sp.
GCATTTTTTTCAGGCATGGCATCTGCATCATAAACACAGATGTATTCACCTGTTGCCATCTCCAAAGCATCGTTTAGAACACCTGCTTTTCCTCCCGTACCAGTACGGTCGATAATAGTCAGATTTCTTTCTGCATATTCAGGCATGGCTTGTACAGACAAACATTCTGCATAGGTGTTATCTGAACAGTTATCCGCAAACAAGAGCAATTCCACACGGTCGTGAGGATAGTTCATATCCAAGATAGCTTTTGCCGTTTGGGCAATAACCACATCCTCATTATGAGCAGGAACAACAATGGTAACCTTCGGGTAATAAGGTAGCGGCGAGGTATCCACACGAAAATCACTATGTTTAAACCAAAAGTGTACTGCCGAAAAGAGAATTACCAAGCCCCAAGCTAGAGAAATCCAAATTGTAAGCAAGGTAAAAATCATTAACATTTGACTAATCATGATTCACCGCCTTAAAATTTTTGTTCACTCGATGGTAAAGAATATTGTATGCAATAAATAGTATGATAAAACAAATGCCAAAGGCGAGACTGAGTCCCAAAGCAATACCAAAAAATAGTTCGGTTAAAGTCATGTTTCCCTCCTAATATTCTACAATTACATCTGTCTCTAGTTGACGTTTGAGATGACTGGCTACATCTGCGTAGTCTTGGTATTTATCTTTATTATCAGAGTTAATCACCAAATAGCCTGTTTGGAACTGAATTTCTTGATTACCTTCTTCTCCATGAAAAACTAAACCGCTTAGTTTCTCCTGCAAACCATTCAAATAAAGTTGCTTCAAAGAATCTTGACTACTATTAGATAAAACAAGAAAATTACCATCTGAAACGTAATAAAGCTTATCATTGCAACTCAATTCCTGAGCAATTACCTCTTGAATACGACTGAGCATCTGGTTATGTTCTTTCGGTTTAATCTGGAAGAACAAATCTTCATGTGCCCAATGAATCAATAGGGATTGTACCGTCACATCACTTTGCTCAGTTACCATAGCTTGGTAATCTGCTTGAGCTTCGTCTTCCTGTTCTTGGACCTTTGAGGTCGCCTTGAAGAAATAATAACGAACCTTAAGTAGAATCCCAATCAAAAGAGGAAAACTGATTAATAAGAAGACCAGTTGAATGATTGGGATATAAACCACACCCGCAACCAAAACGATAAGTCCAAAACCAAATGCTAAGATAAGGGTCCAAGTAAGCAAAAGGTCAGATAATACCAACACTGCAAACAAGGCTAAAGCTAAAAACAAGATTTGTTCTAAAATGATTGCTCGAGCATACAAAAAACAAAGCACCAAAAGAATGACCTCACAAGCAAGCAAAGCCATAAGCCATTTTTTAAATTGACTCCAATTTTTCATTTTATCTTATTCCCCCCCTTTGAATTCAGATACAGAAGTCGCTGCCCCAAAGTACTGTTGAATGGATTGTACGATTCGTTCAGAAGCTCTGCCATCTCCATAAGGATTTGGTGCCTGAGACATTTGTCTATAAAGAGTTTCATCTGTTAAGAGTGCTGCCATAGCTTGTTTCACACATACTGGATCCGTACCAACTAGCTTCAACGTACCTGCTCTTACTCCTTCTGGACGTTCCGTCGTGTCACGAAGGACAAGGACAGGTTTTCCGAGAGAAGGTGCCTCTTCCTGAACACCTCCAGAGTCAGTCATGATAAAATAGCTTCTTGAAGCCAAATTATGAAAATCAAGTACATCTAAAGGCTCAATCAAATGAATACGATCGTGACCAGCTAAGATATCGTTTGCTGCTTCTTGCACGGCAGGGCTAAGGTGAACAGGATAAACAACTTCAATTTCCTGATGAAGATCGACCATCTCACGTAAAGCTGCAAAGACATTTCTCATTGGTTGACCTTGATTCTCACGACGGTGCATGGTTACCAATACAAGTTTCTTATCTGGATCCAATTGATCTAGAACTTCATGATAGTAATCCGATTGAACGGTTAGTTTCAAGGCATCAATGGCTGTATTTCCCGTAATGACAATAGCAGACTCAGGGTGATTTTCCTTGAGGAGATTTTCTTTACTCTCACTAGTTGGAGCAAAATAGAGATCCGCAAGGTTATCTGTCATCTGACGATTCATTTCTTCTGGGAAAGGAGAATACTTATCAAAGGTCCTTAGCCCGGCTTCAACGTGGCCGATACGTACCTGATTATAGAAAGCAACTAAACTGGCTGCAAAAGTTGTTGTTGTATCTCCATGAACAAGAATCATATCTGGAAGTTCTTGCTTAACAACTGGATCAAACTTTTCTAAAATTTTTCCAGTAATATCTAAAAGAGATTGATTCTTCCCCATAATATCCAGGTCATAATGTGGCTCGATGCGAAACGTTTCAAGAACTTGGTCCAGCATTTGACGATGCTGAGCTGTCACAACTGTGATTGTCTCAATGCTGTCACTATGTTTTTGCAATTCCAACACTAAAGGGGCCATTTTAATAGCTTCTGGTCGTGTTCCAAAAACAACCATCACTTTCAGTTTCTTCATTATGCTATCCTTCTACTATAATAAAATTTGACACATCAGATTAATCTTTATATCGAATTATTGCGCAAATCAATTAATTTGATTATCTTAATTATTTTACCGTCAATTAATTTATATGTCAAATTTTTTCCAAATTATATTATTGCATTTAATTTAATTTTAACAATTTGTAACCTTTTTGTAATAATTTTATTTACAACCTTTGAAAAGCCTTATTTTAGGAAATTTTAAGACTTTTCAAAAGAATCCGTATTCAAAAAAACTAAACCTTATATGTTTTTTTTGATATTTATATTTGTATTGATATTTCAAACAATTATATTTTATCACTTTGAGGAATAAATCAAACAATTTCAAACAAAAAATCCCTTTTTCGAATGAAAAAGGGATTTACGACTTCTTGCCATTTTAAAGTTAAACCTTATAAGATCTATCTTAAATCAAATCTTTTCAACAGATACAAGACCAATTCTCCGATATCTTCACAAACCGCATTCATTTCCAAGGGCTGATTTCGATACCAAACACCTGAACCATCTGGAATATAGCCCCGTCTGATATACAATCTCTGGGCAGGTCCATAGCCTGAGTGCAAACCTACACCCAACGTCACTTTGTCTGAAAAAAGCTTAACTCGATTTTCTGCCTCTTCCATCAAGAAGTTTCCAATACCTTGATTTTGAAAGGGCTCAAAGACATTGAAATCTGAAAGTTCTGGATCCATTCCAGCAAAGGGACCCTGCTTAGCACAGGGCAAAATTGTGATATAACCCGCTAAAGCACCCTCAACCTCTGCAACCAAGACTTCTCTCTCCCCACATTCTTGTTCAAGAAAATACCTAGCCAAAATTTCTTCTCTACCCGACCAACCTTGATTGATAAAACCTTGGGATAGTTCTTTAACATCAGATGTTTGCATTTTTCTAATTGAACATGTCTTCTTCATAAGTTGCTCCTTTATAGCTTTCTCCTACCATTATAGCACGATAATAAAGATTAAAAGAAAAAACCTAGTAAGACAAAAGAATTTTACTAGGTCAACAGGGAATCCTTTCTAACAAAGTCCTATAAAAATCTGAAAAAGAGGTCCACTGGACCCAACTCGCTCCCTCGTTTCAAAGCTCGTGAAAAAAAGACCCGTTGGGGTCTTGACTCGCCTTCTCATTTCAAGGCTCATGAAAAAAAGACCCGTTGGGGTCTTTTCTTTAATCTTCGTTTACGAAAGGCATCA
>CAUSQY010000107.1:0-3715 GCA_963533645.1 uncultured Streptococcus sp.
TCCATACTCGCTTCACTTTTTGATAAATCAGAAAAAGACGTGAGCGATCCACACTTTTTTGAGGAAGATTTCCCTTTATTAGCTTGCCGCAGGAAGGACAAATAGGATAGCCCGCCTCATCCTCAAAGAGAAGATGACGGCATTCCAAAAGAGGCGATTCATCACTGTCTGACAACTCATCCAGCCATTTCTTTCTCCACCAGAACATAAGACCTCCTAAAAATCTACCCTACCCACAAAGTAATACCCCTTAAAGATTTCGATACTACAGACTTATGACGAATTTACCTATATTGTAAATCCTTCAGAACTCTTTGAATCTCTTTGTACAAGGCTTTATTCTGCTTTCATTATATCAAAAGAGAATTGGCCTGTAAAATAATAGCATAAGTATATAAGGGGTTGTGCTCAAAATATCTGATCTTGCTAAGTGCTGTACTTGACTAGGTATCAACATCTCTAAGCTCAGAGGATATCCTTGTCCTGCGAACATGCCTTGCTAAAACACATAGAAAAAGGCTAAGAGACATAAATTCTAGCCTTTTTTTTTATTAGAAATAGAATCTTGACGCAGTAGTTGATTGCTCAAGTACTGCTTTGAAGTTGCAGATTGAATTTGCGAAGCGAGTCACAACCTTGTTCGTCTTTAGACTCCAAAAAGCTGCTAATCATCCTCGCAGTCACACCGCCTCTTGCTGGCATTGGGGGCATAGGCCATAGACAGTCGTTTGGCTTTGGGTGATGTGGTAGCCAGTCTGCACTTCAGCCTCATGCTTCACATCTGGAAGTTCCAGCTCCATATCAGCGATACGGCCGCATTTTTCACAGATGACATTGAGATGCTGATGGCCCATAAAGTCAAAGTAGGTCGTCGTATCATTGCGAACCTTGAGCTCAGCGACAAAACCCTCATCAATCAGAACCTTGAGATTATTATAAACTGTTGCCAGACTCATATTAGGAAAATTGGGCTTCAAGTCCTGATATATCATTTCAGCGCTAGGATGGTCGTGACTTTGGATAATATAGTCAATTACCGCCTTCCGCGTTTCTGTAATGCGCACACCCTTGGCGCGCAAATGGCCAATTACTTGGTCAAAGTCATGCTGATGTTCTTGTTTCATTATTTACTCCGTTATAGCCTCTTATCTAAGTCATTACCATTATACCATGACTAGGATTACTTGGCTATTAAGAATGATTGTAAATAAGCTAAAAAGAAAAAAGCAGGACAGAACTAACCAAAGTTCATCATCCTGCTTCTGCATGATTGCTTATCCATTTAAGGCAATGCAAGCTTTAAACTAGTATTTTTTCAATCATCGCTCTATGCTTGGAATCTCTTCAAGCTTGCTAAATAAAGGGAACCGCCTATGATAGAAAGAATAGCACCAATCCAGCCCAAGAAGTCATTAAAGGTAAAAATTCCACCTACAATCATCAAGATAGAGCCTGCTGGTCCCACACGATTGTCATCCTTATAGTAGACAATACCAGCAATCCCCAAAGCTAGGATTGCAATTTTCAGGATGTCAAATACACCTAGCATAAAATAAATAACCCAAATGAAGAAAGGCCATAAAAGTAGAATAATACCACCAATAAGTCCAACAAGTCCATTTACGAGTGCTAATGTTTTTGTCTTCATCAACAGTCTCCTTTGTATAATTTTTTACTAAAATAGTTTACCATACTTACTAGAAAAATACAAGCTTATTTTTAATTTTATGAAAAATTCAAGTATTTGACTGCTTATAATGCTTATCTTTCCCTGAAAAATAAAAAGCCTGCTATTCCCAACAAAAGTTGAGACAACAGACTTTTCATATATTCTAGATTTTCAAAGCTTTTTACTGAAGCTTAATCTTAGTCACGCTGACGTTTGGTCAAGCCAACTGCTCCTCCAAGAGTCAAGAATCCAAGAATTAGCATCCAGATAGATGTATCTTGGCCGGTCTTAGGCAGAATTCGTTTCTTGCCAATCTCTTTAACTTGAGCATCTACAAGCAAGCGATTGGTTACATTCATACCTTCAACTTGATTGCTGTAGCCATCCACTTCGTCCTCGCGGACGCTATAGATGATTTCTTTCCCATCCTTGAAGCGTGGCAAGTTTTCAAAGCTGTATTTCCAGCCCATCGCCTCATCAACAGTTACGCTGATGCCTGTATCCTGTCCATCTGCAAGCAAGTGAACAAGGACACTCTGTGGTCGGCGACCTGCACCGTTATCATTATCAATCCAGATCACACTGCCAGTAAGCGTAGTTGAGTCAGCTGCAAAAGTCCAAGTACCGATAAAGTGCGCATCCGCTCCATTGATGGTCTCTTCGTTCTTATCGTATGACTTGAAGGTCCAAGTGCCGTCTGCGGTCTTCACTTCTGTCTTGACTGGCTGGGTTGGAATGGCCTTAGTGCCATCTGCCAAATCAGGCTTGTCGGCTGGAAGCAAGGATTTCACTTCCTGTGGCAATTCCTTACTTGCTGAGCCACTAACGAATTCGTGGGTCGCCTTGTAAGTTGGTGCCGGACTAGATTTTGCCACAAACGTCCAAGTTCCAACAAATTTAGCATCTGCACCATTAATAGTTGCTTCGTTCTTGTCATATGATTGGAAGCTCCATGTGCCATCTGCTGTCTTCACTTCCGTCTTGACTGGCTGTGTTGGAGTAGCTTTCGTACCGTCGGCCAAATCAGATTTATCGTTTGGAAGCAAGGATTTCACTTCCTGTGGCAATTCCTTACCTGCTGTGCCGCTGACAAATTCATGTATAGCCTTATAGGTTGACGCTGAACTAGGCTTCGCCACAAACGTCCAAGTGCCAACAAATTTAGCGTCTGCACCATTAATGGTTGCTTCGTTCTTGTCATATGACTGGAAGCTCCAGCTACCATCAGATGTTTCAACTTCTGTCTTGACTGGTTGCGTTGGAGTGGTCTTAGTGCCGTCTGCCAAATCAGATTTATCGCTTGGAAGCAAAGCTTTCACTTCTTGTGGCAATTCCTTACCTGCTGTACCACTAACGAACTCGTGGGTCGCCTTATAGGTTGGAGCTGGAGTAAAGTCCCAGGTACCAACAAAGTGAGCGTCCGCTCCATTGACAGTCTCTTCAGCCTTGTCATAAGACTTAAAGGTCCAAGTACCGTCTGCTACCTTCACTTCTGTCTTCGCTGGTTGTGTTGGAGTTGTCTTAGTGCCATCTGCTAAATCAGGCTTGTCGGATGGAAGCAAGGATTTCACTTCTTGGGGCAGTTCCTTACCTGCTGTTCCACTAACGAACTCGTGGGTCGCCTTATAAGTTGGATTTGGGGTGAAGTCCCAAGTGCCGACGAACTTCACATCTGACCCATTGATGGTCTCTTCGTTCTTATCGTATGACTTGAAGGTCCAAGTACCGTCGGCGGTCTGCACTTCCGTCTTAGTTGGCTGGGTTGGAGTGGCCTTAGTGCCATCTGCTAAATCAGGCTTGTCGGATGGAAGCAAGGATTTCACTTCTTGGGGCAATTCCTTACCTGCTGTTCCACTAACGAACTCGTGGGTCGCCTTATAAATTGGCGCTGGAGTAAAGTCCCATGTTCCAACAAAGTGTGCATCCGCTCCATTAATCGTCTCTTCTGCCTTGTCGTAAGACTTGAAGGTCCAAGTACCATCAGCGGTCTTCACTTCCGTCTTAGCCGGTTGTGTCGGCGTGGCCTTAGTGCCATTCTCCAGATTC
>CAUSQY010000108.1:0-3680 GCA_963533645.1 uncultured Streptococcus sp.
TCGTAAGAAGTTGCTTCAAGCTCAAACATACCCTTGCTGTTATTGTTTAGAGTGTAGATTCCTTCTGTAGCAATTGGTTCACCTGTTTTATTAACAAGGGTAATGGTATGTTGGCCAGGTGCTAAATCGTCTGTTTCATATACTTTTTGGCTGCGTTTACGGCTAGTGTTCTTAGTTTGCACATCCGCAACTTTTTGGCCATCAACGTAGACGGACATTTCTCCATGACCTGGGTCGACTGTAGAGACGACATAGGCCTTGGTTCCTGTAAAGGTATAGCTTACTTTGGCATCTTTTTGATTGGTCCACATAGAAGTGCCACGAACACCTTCAGATTCATTGTACCAAGTTGTACCGGCTGTATCCGCTGTTGTATTTGAGTGGTATTCAAGTCCAAGAGGGTAGCCGTCTGTCTTTTCGATACTACTTGGTGTCTTGTAGACTGAGAAGTTGGTTAAGATTGGAGTTGCTTGAGCTCCGGTGATGGTTACACGGATTTTTTGTGCCTCTACAGGCTTGCCTTGAATCAAGCGACGGTAACCAACAGTTGAACCTTCTCCGTAAGTCACCCAGCGACCGTTGATTTCGACTTCAATCTTGAAACCAGAGATACGCTGACCTTTGGCGATGTCTTCCTTGAGTTCGACAACGTCAAAGCGTCTCTTTTGTCCCAAATCGACTGTGAAGCTACCTGTTGTGGCATCATTTGAAAGAGCCCAGCTAGTATCATCTTTACCGTCTGTAAGGTGGCTTTCTTTGTAGAGATGGTTCTGACGAGTCGAGCTTGCTGTTACAGTTGCTCCTTTGGCAAAGTCAGTCGCATACATTTGATCTAGAGTCGCTTTGAATTCTTTCAAGCGAGCCACGTCAGCATCTGCGAATTTACCTTCTTTGTTTGGTGGAATGTTGAGAAGAAGTGGCGTTCCACGACCAACAGACTTGAAGTAGATATCCATCAATTCTTTGAGGGATTTTGGTTGCTGGTTATCGTGGTAGAACCAGCCAGAGCGGATGGAAACATCTGCTTCTCCTACAGAGTACATATCTCCGTCAGGGTCACCGTGGTTAAGGTATTCGTTCTTAACATTTTCGGTGATGTTTGCTTTCTTGACCTTATGCCATACAGGGTCACCGGCGATACCACGCTCATTTCCAATCCAACGGATACTTGTTGGTTCGGCAGAGAAGATAGCGATATCTCCTTCAGCTTCCTTGATGTATTTGAACCACTCATCAAAAGTGTAGGTTACTTTTTGGGCACCGCTACCGCGTGCTCCATCCATCCAGACTTCGATAAATTTACCCTTATTACCGTATTTTGGATTACCAAGGATTTCTTTTAGTTGATTGAGGTAGTATTCGTTGTATTCTTTTTGAGTAGCTACCTTATATTTAGGGCTATTAACATCCCATGGTGATAGGTAAACACCCATGTTCATATCGTATTTAGTAGCCGATTTAGAGATTTCTTCTAAAAGGTCACCCTTTCCATCTTTCCATGGACTTGCAGCTACGGTATGATTTGTATATTTAGATGGGTAAATAACGAAACCATCGTGGTGTTTGACAACCATAATAGTTCGTTTAAAGCCAGTTTCCTTTAGAGTACGGATCCATTGATCTGTATCTAAGTTAGTTGGATTGAAGTTTTTAGGGTCTTCATTTCCATGTCCCCACTCAGAATTAGTATAAGTATTCATACCATAGTGGATGAAGGCGGCTAATTCTTCCTTGTGATAATCAAGTTGAGCCTTGCTTGGAAGGGGACCGTGATTTCCAATTTCTGTTTCCTTATCTTCTGGATGAGCAGCAGGTAAAACAGTTGAAGTCGGATTAGAGCTATCAGAGATTTTTTCGTATTCAAAGACAACATCATTCACACCCTTGTGCTGGATGCTGGCTTCTAAGCGTGGAGTGATTGCGCGGTAGCCTGCGATTTCTTTTGCTTCAAAAGTGTTTACAAATGAAACATCGTATTCTTTTCCGTCATTATTATCAGTAACAACATCTGCTAATTCTTGCTCTGAGCCTTTCAAACGATAATGAATGGCAAATGAACCTTTATTCACTTTATAAACCACCTTGATGACCCGTGTTCCTGGAGCTGTTTTGCTGACGACGTTGTAGGTCCACTCATCTTTGAGTTGTTTGTTGATTTCGACGCCATCAATAGAGACAATCTGGTATTTCTCTTGATTTTTTGTATAGAAGTCGGTCTTAGCGATTTCTTTTTTGAAGTCATAATCAAAAGCTGTTCCAACTTCAGTTTTTTCAACAAAAGTATCATCAGTTTTGATTGGATTACCAGTTTCATCTACGTGTTGAACAACTACACGTCCGTAATCGATTCCTTTAATGAGTGTCGCAACACCATTTTCATCGAAAGAATATTGATTTTCACCAATAACAGCAGTTTTATTTCTGAACATTTCTCCTTCAGGAGTAAAGTAATATCGTTTCCCATTATCACCTTGGTACCAACCTTTGACGCCATATTTTGCGATAATATCTTTTACCCATTTGACTTGCTCAGGTGAGAGGACGATCCCACCACCGAAACGGTCTTTGTCAGGGATGCCGTTTTCAATTGTGCCGTGTTGGTGAACACCGACTACTTTACCATCACTGTTGATAATACCAGCACCTGAAAGGCCTGAAACAGAAGTCATATGATAGGTGATGCCTTTTGAGCCTTTATCATCATAATTATCAACAGATTTCACGACACCATCAGCCTTGTAAAGTTGACCAGCTACAATTGGTTTTTTGAGCTCAGGTGAGCTTGAATCGGTCGGATATCCAATCGTGCTAACAGGGTCCCCTGGTTGATAGGTTTTGTTTTCTGCCAAGGGAACAAAGGTAGCAGCTTTATTTGGACTAGCGATTTGAAGAGGAACAGGTGCTACAACAGCAGCCAAGTCATTTTGATATCCTTTTCCAAATTCTTTCTTGTTCCAAAAATGAATATCTTCTTCTTTAAAAAGAGTAGTATTACCCGTTACAGGTTGAGAATTGCGAACTGCAGAATTAGAACCGAGGTTATAGTAAAACTTAGCAGAATCTCCACCTCGAATATGTCCTTCTTTTGTATCACGGTTTGATTCTAAAAAGTTGTGAGCAACAGTCAAGATGACATTTGGTGCCACAAAAATACCAGAACCAGACACGATATAGCGTTGGGAACCACCATTGTAAATAGTGTAAATCATACTAGCAGCAGTAGCAGGTTGTCCTTCATAAGGGACGTGCTTCAAATCTAGACCACCGTTGATAATTGCACGATTACCATTTTCAGCTTCTTTTGGAAGTTCTTCCTTGTTTTTTAGAATGCTTTCTGTCTCAACTTTTGGGCTATCCTTCTTGTCTACGATTGCTGAAGTATCTATGTTTTTCACGGGTGCATCAGGATAAGCTTGATCGTGGATTTCTTCAGGAAGCAAGTCAGTAGTTTTAGTTTCTGCTACAGTCTTCTCTTCTACTGGTTTAACAGTTTTTTCTGCTTTCTCTGCTTTCTCTGACTCTTGAGGTGTAGAAATTACAGGACTTTCATTTTTGACTTCTGGTTTGGTTTTTTCAACTTCGGCCAATTTTTCTACATTTGGTTGAGAGCTTGTAGTTTCAATTTTTGCTTCGTCAGCTAGTGCTGTACCAGATGCAAAAAAAGCGAGTCCGACCATAAC
>CAUSQY010000109.1:0-3613 GCA_963533645.1 uncultured Streptococcus sp.
TCAGCCTAAAGCACCCCAAATGTCTTTATTATTTTATTACTGGACCAGTATAACAGAAATTGAAAGCCCTAGCAAGATATTTGACCGAAAAATATATTTATATAGTTTGTTTGTTCATTCTTTTAATCTACATCAAAGGATTGCATCTGTCCTATAATTCATAACCGATATCAAAAAAGGTTAATTCTAAAGCAACTGCTTGATTCCAGCGTTGCTGAAGCTCTGTCAAATCTTCTCGATTTTTCCCGACACGATTGAGTTCGTCAACCAGAAATTGAACCCACTCTGTAAAGAAAGGACCTCTATGTAGATTAATCCATTCCGAATGAATATAGGCTTCAGGTAGTGCCAAATCTTTAGAACCCCAGTCTAAATAAAGGCCTTCTGCAATGACCAGCATGACCAAAAGATGAGCATAGTCTGATGAATCCACTGCCGAATACATAAGATCCTGAAATGCCTTTGTTACAGGGTGCAGGTCCACTTCTAGATAGTCATGCTCTGCTACCTTTAACTCTTTGAAAGCTTTTTGGAAATAACCATCTTCATCTGCTTCAAGAAAGCCTAGTTGCTTGGCAAAACGAAGTTTGGATTCAAGCTGGTCTGCGTGGGCTACGCAAGCACCCAGCATGGATAAGAAGGCATCAAAGAAGTGATAATCTTGAATTAGGTAGTCTTTTAAGACCTTATTCTCAATTGTCCCCGCAAAAAGTTCCTTAACAAAACGATGATTGATTGCAGCCTGCCAATCCTTCTGACTGCTTTTTAATAATTCTCCAACAGTCAAACCTGGCTGAAATGCATAGTCTTGTGTTTCCATATTTACTTCTCCTCTCTTTACTTGTTAGTAATTAATAAAACATCAAGAGATACCAAGCAAAATCGTAATTCCACTTGATACTTTTAAAGAACATCGAGGGCATTTGCAGAGAGCTACCTAAAAAAGCCTATCCTCTTTTGATAAACAAAAAAACTCCAATTACAAACGAGAATTAGAGTTTAGCTTACAAGATTAGACAGTTCTTTTCGACATACGAAAAAAACCTTTTCACATTTCCCTTCGCCAGTATTAACTGTATCAGGTTCAATGGGTATCATCTCAGCCTAAAGCACCCCAAATGTCTTTATTATTTAATTACTGGACCAGTATAACAGAATTTGAAAGCCCTAGCAAGATATTTGACCGGAAAATATATTTATATAGTTTCTAATAACGATTTAATCTTTCTATACACGAAGAAAAACCTCCACATAAGGTGGAGGCCGTCTTCTTTATCAATACAATTTTAAGTCACGAGGGTCAACTGGGAAGGATGGATTGTATGGATTGTGACGGAGTTTGAAGTGTTTGACATCTTCAATAGTCTGAGTTCCAGATAACTGCATGACTGTCTTCAATTCTGCATTCAAGTGTTCAAAGACTTGACGTACACCCACACTACCACCGAGAGCCAAACCATAGATCACAGGGCGCCCAATAGCTACCAAGTCTGCTCCTGAAGCCAAGGCTTTAAAGACGTGCTGACCGCGACGAACACCAGAGTCAAAGACAATTGGCACACGTTTATCAACTGCTTCAGCCACTTCTTGAAGCGAATCAAAGGATGCTGGTCCACCGTCGATTTGGCGGCCACCGTGGTTGGTTACCCAGATACCAGAAGCACCTGCGGCAAGAGAGCGTTCAACGTCCTCACGGCATTGTGGCCCCTTGACATACACAGGAAGTCCTGAGTATGTAGCGATAAATTCTACATCGCGTGGAGACAAGCGTTGTTTGGCTGACTTGTAAACAAAGTCCATTGATTTACCAGCACCTTCTGGCAGGTATTCCTCAACAATTGGCATGCCAACTGGGAAGACAAAACCATTACGCTTGTCCACCTCACGATTGCCCCCTACAGTCGCATCTGCTGTCAAGACAATCGCTTTATAACCTTCAGCCTTCACACGGTCCATGATATGGCGGTTGATCCCGTCATCCTTACTAAAGTAAAATTGGAACCAATGAGGTGTCCCTTGAAGGGCTTCTGTAATTTCTGGAAGATCTACAGTAGAGTAAGAGCTAGTTGTGTAAAGAGAACCAAACTCATGCACACCACGCGCAGTAGCCACTTCACCCTGCTCATTCGCCAATTTATGAGCCGCAACAGGCGCCATAATGATTGGTGAAGATAATTTTTCACCTGCAAATTCAATCTCTGTACTTGGATTTTCAACATCACAAAGCGTATGTGGAACGATGAGTTTGTGGTTAAAGGCACGGATGTTCTCGCGTAAAGTGAAAGTATCCTCTGCTCCACTAGCGATATAACCAAAGGCAGCTTTAGGAATGACTTGTTGTGCCATTGGCTCCAAATCATAAGTGTTAATAAAATCTACAGGTCCTTCTGCATTACTTGTTTTATATGACATAAAATGTCCTCCTTGTTAAGTAAGCGTTTACTTTTTCTTACATTAACTATCTTACCTCTTTTTCAAAATCCTTTCAAAAATTTTGTCTGAAAATTTCAAATTACAGACATGATAAATATTTTCTATCATTGTGATAAAAAATTCATATTATCCAAACATGCCCTTTAGTGCTACAATAGCTATATTATTCCTAGATGGGAGGTTCTATTTTGGATTGGTCCATTGTTGAACAATATCTACCGCTCTATCAAAAGGCATTCTTTCTGACCCTACATATCGCAGTTTGGGGAATTCTGGGTTCTTTTCTTGTTGGTCTAATCGTTAGTGTCATTCGGCATTATCGCGTTCCTATCTTTTCACAGCTAGCAACAGCTTATATAGAATTGTCACGAAACACGCCCCTTTTGATTCAGCTCTTCTTCCTCTACTTCGGGCTTCCCCGAATAGGGATTGTTCTTTCTTCAGAAGTCTGTGCAACAGTCGGACTCATCTTTTTAGGTGGCTCCTACATGGCTGAATCTTTCAGAAGCGGACTGGAAGCAGTTAGTCAAACCCAGCACGAGATTGGTCTAGCCATTGGTCTAACGCCTATACAGGTCTTTCGCTATGTGGTTCTTCCGCAAGCGACTGCGGTAGCCCTACCGTCCTTTAGTGCCAATGTCATTTTTCTCATCAAAGAAACCTCTGTCTTCTCTGCGGTAGCCTTAGCCGATCTCATGTACGTCGCCAAGGACTTGATTGGACTCTATTATGAGACAGACATTGCACTAGCCATGTTGGTAGTTGCTTACCTGATCATGCTTCTACCCATCTCTCTAGTCTTTAGCTGGATAGAAAGGAGGCTCCGTCATGCCGGATTTGGGAATGCAAGTACTCTTTCAGGGAAATAATCTCCTGCGAATTCTACAGGGATTGGGTGTCACGATTGGAATTTCCATTCTCTCTGTCCTTCTATCAATGATTTTCGGAACAGTCATGGGAATCATCATGACCTCCCATTCTAGAGTTATTCGTTTTTTAACACGCTTTTATCTGGAATTTATCCGTATCATGCCCCAGCTGGTACTACTTTTCATCGTTTATTTCGGCTTAGCTCGAAACTTTAATATCAATATCTCAGGCGAGACTTCGGCTATTATTGTTTTTACCCTCTGGGGAACAGCTGAAATGGGGGACTTGGTACGTGGAGCCATCACTTCCC
>CAUSQY010000110.1:0-3595 GCA_963533645.1 uncultured Streptococcus sp.
ACAGAAATCTTATCAGCATTTTCCGTATTTGTCAGAAGGTTGACCATAGTAGAGTTCTCCTCTACTTTTGAAACACTCCCAATCAAGCCACCATTTGCAATGGCTAACATATTCTCAGAAGCCCCTTTTGATTTGCCTGCATCCAGGGTCAATTCCTGCTTCCAAGATACCGGAGAACGCATAATAACATCTGCTGCCAAAGTCTTTGTAGCTTGCAACTTGGACTTCATACCAAGCAATTGACGCAGTTGTTCATTTTCTGTCTTTAAACTTTCCGCCTCATTTGATTTAACTTCTAATTGGTAAATCTGTTTCTTCAAACTTTCATTTTCATTATATGTTCGTGTCAAATGAGCCAAATCTGATTTGACAGAATCAAACCACTGAAAAGGTTTTTGTACAACTCTATCAACCAATGAGATTCCATCTCCTAATTTTGTCACAATTGTACTTGAATAAGTCGTCGCTAAGAGAGCTGACACAAGCAGAACAGTGACAAAAACAATAATGACATATTTTGATTTTTTAAAACGGTTCATATCCCTACCTTTATATCAAAAACTGTTACAGTAACTTTTTATCAATTCCTGAAAGCTACTAAGATTTTAAGAAAAATAAGCAACAACCAAGTACGAGAACAACAAGAATGGTCAGCGTATCCTTTCGAGTCCATTTCAATTGTCGGTATTGACTTCTGCCTTTTCCACCCTGATAACCACGCGCTTCCATGGCGATAGCCAAGGAATCTGCACGTTTTAAACTTGTCGCAAAAAGAGGAATCAAAATGGGAATCATAGCCTTCACCTTTTGAACAATGCTTCCTTCACCAAAATCCACTCCACGCGCTTTCTGTGCATTCATAATCCGCGTCGTATCATCCATTAATGTCGGAACAAAACGCAAACTCATAGATAGCATTAAGCCAATTTCATGAACTGGAACTTTCACACGCTTTAAAGGTGCTAATAAAGCTTCGACAGCTGATGCCAAACTTAAGGGCATGGTCGTTAAGGTTAACAAAGTTGAAAAGAAAATAATCAATACAAAACGACAAAAAATAATTCCAGCTTGTTGCAAAGCATAATCCGTGATTCTCACAAACGAAAACTCAAATAAAACATTCCCATTAGAAATGAAAAACAGTTGAAAAATAGTTGTGAAGGCAATCAAGAAAAACATAGACTTCAAGCCCTGAATAAAAAATGAAAGAGATACTCCTGACAAGGCAATAAATATCCCTGTCGCTATAAAAAGAATTAGATTCGTCAAGGGATTATTAGCCCAAAAAACAATCAAAATCAGTAGCATCATAGCCAGTAATTTGCTACGTGGATCCAATCGGTGAACAATCGAATCCCCTGGGATATAACGCCCCAAAATCATACTATCCATTTAGCGACTCCTTGAACTCCTCTATCTTAATCGGTAATCGTTTAAATGACACGCCTCTATCAGCCAATCGTTTACAAAAAGCTGTAATTTTAGGTACTCCCAACTGCACTTCTTCCATAAAGACAACATCTTGAAAGACATCACTTGGTTTACCACCCTTAACTAAACGTCCCTTTTCCATCACATAGACTTGGTTCGCATATTCAGCAACATCATCCATCAAATGCGTTACCAAAACGATGGTCATCCCTGACTGGTGGAGTTTTTTGAACAAGTTCATCAACTCTTTTCTTCCCAGAGGATCCAGGCCTGCTGTGGGTTCATCTAAGACTAATATAGCTGGCTCCATGGCAAGTATGCCTGCAATGGCAACACGTCTCATTTGTCCACCTGACAGCTCAAACGGGCTACGATTAAAAAGTGATTCATCAATTCCAACCAGAGCCAGTTTCTCACGCGCAATCTGCTCCGCATCTTCTTCAGAAACTCCAAAATTTTGCGGTCCAAAAGCAACGTCTTTCAAAACCGTTTCTTCAAAAATCTGATTTTCAGCAAACTGAAATACCAAGCCAACCTGTTTTCTAATTTGACGAATATCTTTATTTTTAGAAGTCGAGGTGATTAAGGTATCAAAAACTCGCACACTCCCTTGACTTGGCACCAATAAACCATTTAAGAGTTGTAAAATAGTTGATTTACCACTACCTGTGTGCCCAATTAAAGCCGTATAAGAACCATCTTCAATCGTCAAAGAAACATCCGACAAAGCTGTTGAAGCTAAGGGAGTCCCTTCTTGATACGTAAAACTCACATTTTCTAGAGCAATTCCCATAGCTTATCCTCTAGCTCACTTTCTGTCAAATAATTTTCAGGTAAATCATAGCCATTCTGGCTCAAAGAATGTTTTAATTGATTGGCAAAAGGATCGTCTAATCCAATTTGATCTAAATCATTTCGAGAGAAAAGTTCTCTAGGGCTACTAGTTGATTCAATTGACCCTTTTTTCATGACCAATACACGATCACTCATGGCAACTTCTTCCAAATCATGTGTAATGGAAATGACCGTCATATCATAGTCTTTTCGAATTCCTTTTACTGTCTCAATCAGTTCTCTACGTCCCTCAGGATCCAACATACTCGTTGCTTCATCTAAGATTAAAATAGCTGGTCTTAGGGCTACAACACCTGCAATGGCCACACGTTGCTTTTGGCCACCTGATAGACGCGCTGGCTCTCTCTTTTTAAAGTCCAACATGCCAACCAAATCCAGAGCTTCTTCCACTCTCTTTTTCATTTCTTGACGAGAAAGTCCCTGATTTTCCAAACCAAAGGCAACATCATCTTCAACAGTCGCTCCAACAAATTGATTGTCTGGATTTTGAAAAACCATACCGATTTGACGACGTATATTCCAAACATTTTCCTCAGTCAACCGTTGGCCATCAATTACAATCTCTCCAGATTCTGCTTCCAGTAAGCCATCAATTAATCGAACCGTCGTTGATTTACCACTACCATTATGCCCTACAATCGAAAGCCATTCTCCACGTTTCACGTGAAACGTAATATCCTTCACATCATAGTATTCCTGACTTTCCTTATAGCGAAAAGAAAGATTTTTTACATCAATTATTGATTTCATTTCGAACCAAATGTCCCTTTAAATACATAGGCACTACCCTTGAAATAATCATAGCCAGAGTAGATAGTGAAAAACAAGGCTACATAAAGTAGAACTTGACCAAGCAAAGTCCAATGTAATAGCAAGAAAATAATCGCAAACATCTGACTAAAAGTTTTAATTTTTCCAGGCATTGCTGCTGCTAAAACTGTTCCACCAGTTTCAACCAATAAAAGCCTTAAACCTGTCACAGCCAACTCACGACAGATGATCACTGCAACAATCCAAGCCGGAGCCATACCTAACTCAATCAGCATAATAAAAGCCGACATAACTAGTAACTTATCCGCCATAGGATCTGCAAATTTACCAAAATTACTGACCACATTCCATTTACGAGCTAAATATCCATCTAAATAATCTGTAATACTGGCAATAGCAAAGATAATAGCTGCCACTATATGACTCTCTATCGAATTTCCTATCGTTAAAATAAAGATAAAAATAGGTATAAAGAGAATTCGACCTATTGTTAAGAGATTGGGAATTTGTTCTTTTTTCATTCGTTTTTCCTTAATTT
>CAUSQY010000111.1:0-3572 GCA_963533645.1 uncultured Streptococcus sp.
CTCCCAACCAAGAAATGTTTTGGCTGATGATGTGGCTTGACTTAAGGACAAAGTTTAGAATCCCTGATAGTGGGTCATAGATCCATTTCCAAACAACTGTTACGGCAACACTACCTGTTACAACAGGAAGGAAGAAGACGAAACGGTAGAAGGATCTGGCAATGGCATTTTGATGATAGGTCTGAGATGCTACAAAGAGTGAGAATAGCACAACAATCGGAACCGATCCAATAACCAGAATAACGGTATTGATCAAAGACTTCATAAAGACAGGGTCTTTAAACATGCGAATGTAGTTGTCCAAGCCCACAAACTCAAATTTAGTCATTGAGTAGTTAAAGAAACTTGTAATGAATCCCATAATCATAGGAGCCAAGACAAAGATGACAAAGAAGAATAACACTGGTGCTAGGAAAGCGTAGGAAATCACTGTTTCCCGCATACGAATTTTATTGACTTTCACAGTCGGCACCTCTCTTTCAAATAGAATAGTTTTTGATTTTCTTGAACTGTTTTAAAACCAAAATGAAATTTTTTAAGATTCGCTTATGTAAGAACTTCATTTTAATTTCGTGACAGTTCCTGACATTTCAAATAAAATCCTCCCTTTTCTTACATAGATTATGCACAGGGAAAAGGGAGGAGTCAATCTGATTTAGTGCTTATTGTTTTGTAGCTTTTTTAATTGTTTCGTTAGCTTTTTCAGTGAAGGCTTTCAAAGCATCCGCTGGTTTTTCGTCACCATTTGATACAGATTGCAACATTGGGAACCAAAGTGTTCTCATTTCAGCAAATCCATCGATAGTATTGTAGTATGGTGAGTAGTATTTAGTCCAGCCACTGATTGTTTCCATACGTTTGTCTTCATAAAGTTTGCCAAATGAAGTACGAACTGGGAAGGCACCTGTACGAACTACGTCTTTAGGACCCCATTCTTTGTCATCTGCGATGAATTGAACGAATTTCTTAGCAGCTGCGATTTTCTTATCGTCTTTGTTGTTAAATACTGCAAATCCGTTTACAAGGTATTCAAGAGATGGTTTACCAGAGTCTGATGGGAATGGTACTTCTACCACTTCTACCTTACTTGCTTCCAAGAGTTTCGCTTGGATACCGTTTTGAGCTGGTGCCCAAAGGATTGTGTATGAAGTTTGACCGTTGGCAAAGTTTTGGATATCTGCTCCACCGTCAAATTGTGAACCGTTGTTCAACAAACCGTCTTTAATCCAGCTAGCTGCTTTTTCAAGACCTTTGACGAATTTAGGATCATCAGTTGTATATTTTGTTACATCTTTATCTGTTACAGAACCGCCGTAAAGGTTTGAAATGAAGGCACGTGTTCCTTGGTCTCCCCCTTGACCAGAACTGAACAATGAACCTGGTGTATAGCCTTTATCTTTAAGCGCTTTCAAAACTTTTTCAAAGTCATCAGTTGTCCAACCTTCTTTTACAAGGTTTGCAACTCCAGCATCTTCCAACATTTTCTTGTTCATAGCCATGTAGAATGGAGCTGAACTGATTGGATACATGTAAGCTTTGTCTCCAGCCTTACTTGCTTGTACGATGTTTTCGTTGTTGACATCTTTGACGAATTCGTCTGTGAAGAGGTCGTTCAACTCAGCCAATTTACCGTTTTTACCGTATTGGATGATACGTCCTGGTGCGTCAAAGAGTACGTCTGGCGCTGTTCCCGCTTCGATAGCTGTTGTGATCTTTTCTGGACCTGACTTGAAGTCGATGGTTTCCAATTTCACTTTTACATCTGGATTTGCTTTTTCAAAAGCTTCGATGATTGATTTTTCATAAGTTCCAACACCGTCACCAGTTTTTTCTTGTGTGAAGACTGGGAATGCCCACCAAGTGATTTCTGTTTTTCCGCTATCGCTACCTGATTTTCCAGCATCTTTACTTCCACCAGAATTTCCACAAGCAGCAAGGCCAAGAATCGCAGCACCCGCAAGTACTGTACAAGCTAGTTTTCTAAATTTCATTTGTATTCTCCTAATTGATAAGCGTATCCATATTGGATAATGAGTTCTTTATATTTGTATACGTTTTCATTTTGTCCGACGCATCGACCACTCTCCTCTTTTTTGAGATTGTGTTATTTTAGACCGGCAACAAAGCGTTCCGTAATCTCTTTTGGTCTAGTGATAGCTCCACCAACAACGATACCTCGCACTCCATATTCAAGGATTTGCTTAGCTTGTTCTGGTGTATGAATTTTCCCTTCAGCGATGACATCCACACCTGCTTCACACAGTTTTTTGATCAGTTCAAAGTCTGGACCATCCACTTTAGGACTATAAGAGGTGTAACCTGATAGGGTTGTTCCAACAAAATCAACACCTGCTTCAACTGCTGCAATTCCTTCTTCAAAAGTACTGGTATCAGCCATTAAGAGTTGATGCGGATATTTTTCTTTGACTTGTCGGATAAAGTCCTGAATTTCCAAACCGTCGTAACGTTCACGTTTGGTACAATCCAGAGCAATGACCTCAATATCGAGTTCAGCCAATTCATCCACTTCTTTCATAGTAGCTGTAATGAATGGCTCCTGTGGCGGATAGTCACGTTTGATAATCCCGATAATCGGGAGTTTCGTAACCTCCTTAATCTCCTTGATATCGCGAACACTGTTTGCTCGGATACCGACTGCTCCACCTTGCTCAGCCGCTTTGACTAGCAAGGGAATGACTCCTCCCGCTTCTGTATAAAGCGGTTCGTGAGGAAGTGCCTGGCAAGAGACAATGATTCCATCTTTGATTTGTTCAATCAAGGCTTCTTTGCTGATCTGTGGCATCCTCTTTCCTCCCTTTCTTGTTCTTATGGGCTTATTATATATCATTTGTTAAGCGCTTTCAATAGCTTGTGGTAGAATAGATTTCAGTTTCAAAACTATTTTATAGAACAGACTATCCTGAAAGTAGTTTCAGACTTCTTATGATTTTGAATCAACCTGAATGTCGTCAAAAAAGATAGCAGGCTGAAAAACCTGCTACCTCTTCTGAGACCTACTCAAAAAGCTTTTACTTATTATTCTTTTCTCTTCTTGCCAAATGCAAACAAGGATAAAAGAACACCTGCAAGACCAAGGGAAATCAGTGAGTTTGTTTCCTTGCTTCCCGTATTTGGAAGTTCATCTTGTTTAGCTGCTGGCGCTTGATAGGTCACATCTTGGCCTAGAGACAATTTGTTGTCTGCAGCTGCTAATACTAGATTAGTGTCTCCCTTGTACTCTGGCACTTCATGGACTGCTGCCTCAACACCATTGACACCACCCTTATACTCTGGCAGGTCATTTGAAGCTGCCAAGACAAAGTTAGCACCTCCTCTATATTCCGGAAGCTCGTTTGAGGCTGCTAGAACTGCATTGACTCCACCCTTGAACTCTGGAAGTTCATGGACTGCTGCCTCAACAGCATTGACTCCACCCGTAAACTCTGGTTTTTCTACTGTTGGAGCTGGTTCTTCACCTGCTGTTGCCAATGGTCCAGTGTACTCTGGTATCTCAGCTACAGCCGCTTCTTCTGCATTAACACCACCTGTGAACTCTGGAACCTCATGGATAG
>CAUSQY010000112.1:0-3541 GCA_963533645.1 uncultured Streptococcus sp.
AGATTCGTGAGGATTTCTTCCAAGCAACTAGTGATATTGTTTTGGATGAAACAATGAATACGTCAGAAATGGTTTCTCGCTTCTCTGGTATTCCAGTTCCTAAAAACAAGGCTGTCGTTGGTGGCAATGCCTTCTCTCATGAATCGGGTATTCACCAAGATGGAGTCCTTAAAAATCCTCTTACTTATGAGATCATCACACCTGAATTGGTCGGTGTTAAGAGTAATAGCCTTCCGCTTGGTAAATTGTCAGGTCGCCATGCCTTTGTTGAAAAACTAAGAGAACTGGCCCTAGATTTTACAGAAGAGGATATCAAACCACTCTTTGCTAAGTTCAAGGCTCTGGCAGACAAGAAACAAGAAATCACAGATGCAGATATTCGTGCTCTGGTAGCTGGAACCATGGTTGAAAATCCAGAAGGCTTCCACTTTGATGATTTACAACTTCAAACCCATGCAGATAATGACATTGAAGCGCTTGTTAGTCTGGCTAATATGGATGGTGAAAAAGTCGAATTCAATGCTACAGGACAAGGCTCTGTTGAAGCGATCTTTAACGCTATCGATAAGTTCTTCAACCAATCTGTCCGCTTGGTGTCCTATACCATTGATGCTGTGACAGATGGAATCGATGCCCAGGCTCGTGTTTTGGTCACTGTTGAAAACAGAGATACAGAAACCATCTTTAACGCAGCAGGTCTTGATTTCGATGTGTTGAAGGCTTCGGCTATTGCCTACATCAATGCCAATACCTTTGTTCAAAAAGAGAATGCTGGTGAGATGGGACGCAGTGTTTCCTACCGCGATATGCCTAGTGTGTAAAGGAGAAGGCTATGACAAAGAAAATAGTAGCTCTAGCAGGGGATGGAATCGGCCCAGAAATCATGGAGGCTGGTTTAGAAGTTCTGGAAGCTCTAGCTGAAAAAACAGGCTTTGACTATGAAATAGACAGACGACCTTTTGGAGGTGCAGGTATTGATGCTGCAGGGCATCCCTTACCTGATGAAACCCTCAAGGCATGTAGAGAAGCAGATGCTATTCTCCTAGCAGCTATCGGTAGTCCTCAGTATGATGGCGCAGCGATTCGGCCTGAACAAGGCTTGCTGGCTCTTCGTAAGGAACTCAACCTCTATGCTAATATTCGCCCCGTAAAAATCTTTGACAGTCTCAAGCATTTGTCACCACTCAAACCAGAACGAATTGCTGGTGTAGACTTTGTCGTGGTGCGTGAGTTGACAGGTGGGATTTACTTTGGGGATCATATCCTTGAAGAGCGCAAAGCGCGTGATATCAACGACTATAGCTATGAGGAAGTAGAACGGATTATTCGTAAGGCCTTTGAAATTGCAAGCAATCGCAGAAAAATCGTTACCAGTATTGATAAACAAAATGTTCTGGCAACCTCTAAACTCTGGCGCAGAGTGGCTGAGGAAGTCGCACAGGATTTCCCAGATGTAACCTTGGAGCACCAGTTGGTGGACTCAGCTGCCATGCTCATGATTACCAATCCTGCTAAGTTTGATGTCATCGTGACAGAGAATCTTTTCGGAGATATCTTATCTGATGAATCAAGTGTTCTATCTGGTACACTTGGAGTCATGCCATCAGCCAGTCATTCTGAAAAAGGTCCAAGTCTTTATGAACCTATTCATGGTTCGGCACCTGATATTGCAGGTCAAGGAATTGCCAATCCTATTTCCATGATTTTATCAGTTGCCATGATGTTGAGAGATAGCTTTGGACGTTATGAGGATGCGGAGCGTATCGAACATGCTGTTGAAGGTAGTTTAGCGGCTGGTGTTTTAACAAGAGATATTGGAGGACAGGCTTCGACCAAGGAAATGACAGAAGCCATCATTGAAAGATTATGAAGATAAATGAAGGAATCACGCTAGCTCTCTTGATTTGGAATTTACTGATTTTCTTGATTTATGGCATTGACAAATCCAAGGCAAGAAGAGGCGCTTGGCGCATCCCTGAGAAAATATTATTGACTTTAGCGCTTGTCTGCGGTGGTTTTGGTGCCTGGTTGGCAGGAATCACCTTTAACCACAAGACTAGAAAATGGTATTTTAAAACAGTTTGGTTTCTCGGGATGGTAACCACACTAGTAGCCTTATATTTTATTTGGAGGTAATGGATGGCAGGAAAATCGATTTTTGATAAATTATGGGACCGTCATGTCATCACAGGAGAAGAGGGGCAGCCCCAACTCATGTATGTGGACCAGCACTATATTCATGAAGTGACTAGTCCCCAAGCTTTTCAAGGATTACGAGATGCAGGTCGCAGATTGAGACGGCCAGACTTGACATTTGGAACCTTTGACCACAATGTCCCAACGGTCAATATCTACGATATTCGAGATGTCATTTCCAAGGCTCAAATTGATAAGCTAGCTGAGAATGTTGAGGAATTTGGGATTGAACATGCGGCCCACGGTTCTGAAAAGCAGGGAATCGTTCACATGGTAGGTCCAGAGACAGGACGGACGCAACCAGGAAAATTCATCGTCTGTGGAGATAGCCACACAGCTACTCACGGAGCTTTCGGAGCTATCGCCTTTGGAATTGGGACCAGTGAGGTCGAGCATGTCTTCGCTACCCAGACACTCTGGCAAGTTAAACCCAAGAAAATGTTGGTTGAATTCACTGGAGTTCCTCAAAAAGGAGTTTATTCTAAGGATTACATTCTCGCCTTAATTGCCAAGTACGGCGTTGCTTGTGGTGTAGGATATGTGGTGGAATATCGTGGGCAAGCGATTGATGCTCTGACCATGGAAGAGCGAATGACTATCTGCAATATGTCCATCGAGTTTGGCTCCAAGATGGGAATCATGAATCCGGATCAGACTACCTATGACTATCTCAAGGGACGGGAATGTGTTCCCAAAGCTTTCGAGGAGGCTGTGGCGGATTGGAAAACCCTAGTCAGCGATGAGGATGCTGTTTATGATAAGGTTATCCGGATGGATGTCTCAGACTTGGCTCCTATGGTGACCTGGGGAACCAATCCTGCTATGGGGGTTGACTTTGACAGTAGCTTCCCAGAAATTAAGGATATGAATGATGAGCGAGCCTACAATTACATGGACTTGGAGCCTGGTCAAAAGCCAGCGGATATTGAACTAGGTTATATCTTTATCGGGTCTTGTACCAATGCTCGTCTCAGTGACTTGCAACTGGCTGCGCGATTTGTCAAAGGAAAGAAAATAGCACCCAACTTAACAGCAATAGTAGTACCAGGTTCTCGTCCTGTCAAACGAGCGGCTGAGAAGTTGGGCTTGGACAAAGTGTTTCTAGATGCTGGTTTTGAGTGGAGAGACCCAGGTTGCTCCATGTGTCTAGGGATGAATCCCGACAAGGTACCTGATGGAGTTCACTGTGCTTCAACCAGTAACCGCAACTTTGAAGATAGACAGGGATTTGGCGCTAAGACCCATCTTTGCAGTCCAGCCATGGCAGCTGCGGCAGCTATCGCAGGTCGATTCGTAGATGTTCGGCAAATGCCAGAGGCCCAGTAAGGAGAGGATATGGAGAAAT
>CAUSQY010000113.1:0-3539 GCA_963533645.1 uncultured Streptococcus sp.
CGAAAACAAGATTTTAATAAAGATTGGTATTTTAAACTAAATGCCCAAGGAGATTTTTCAAAAAAAGATGTGGATGTTCATGATTGGTCTAAATTGAATCTTCCTCATGATTGGAGCATTTATTTTGATTTCGACCATAAGTCTCCCGCGCGTAATGAAGGTGGGCAGTTAAATGGTGGAACAGCCTGGTATCGTAAGACTTTCACATTAAATGAAGCAGACAAGAATAAGGATGTTCGTATCAATTTTGATGGGGTTTACATGGATTCAAAGGTCTATGTAAATGGTAAATTTGTCGGACATTATCCAAGTGGCTATAATCATTTTTCATATGATATCACAGAATTTTTAAACAAGGATGGTAGTGAAAATTCAATTACTGTTCAAGTGACCAATAAGCAACCAAGTAGTCGGTGGTATTCAGGAAGTGGGATTTATCGTGATGTAACCCTTAGTTATCGTGATAAAGTCCATGTTGCCGAAAATGGCAATCATATCACTACTCCAAAACTTGCTGAGCAAAAAGAAGGGAATGTTGAAACACAGGTTCAAAGTAAGATTAAAAATACGGATAAGAAGGCTGCTAAAGTCTTTGTGGAACAACAAATTTTTACTAAGGAAGGTAAGGTTGTTTCAGAATTAGTCCGCTCTGAAACGAAGAATTTAGCAGAAAATGAAACTGCAGATTTCAGACAAACAATCCTAGTTAATAAACCAACTCTTTGGACGACAAAAAGTTATCATCCTCAACTGTATGTGTTGAAAACAAAGGTTTATAAAGAAGGTCAACTAGTTGATGTAACAGAAGATACATTTGGTTACCGTTATTTCAATTGGACTGCTAAGGAAGGTTTCTCTCTGAATGGTGAACGCATGAAATTCCACGGAGTAAGTATTCACCATGACAATGGAGCCTTGGGGGCAGAAGAGAATTATAAGGCTATCTATCGTAAATTAAAACTCTTGAAAGATATGGGGGTTAACTCTATTCGAACAACCCACAATCCAGCGAGTCCTCAGTTGCTTGATGCTGCAGCTAGTTTAGGTCTTTTGGTTCAAGAGGAAGCTTTTGATACTTGGTATGGTGGCAAGAAGACTTACGACTATGGACGGTTCTTTGATCAAGATGCAACTCATCCTGAAGCTAAGAAGGGTGAGAAGTGGTCTGATTTTGATCTTAGAACAATGGTAGAACGTGATAAGAACAATCCGTCTATCGTCATGTGGTCTCTTGGAAATGAGGTAGAGGAGGCAAATGGTAGTCCTCGTTCTATCGAAACTGCTAAACGCTTGAAGGCAGTTATCAAAGCGATTGATACTGAGCGTTATGTAACCATGGGGGAAAACAAATTTAGTCGTGCAGCGACAGGTGATTTCTTGAAACTCGCAGAAATTATGGATGCTGTCGGTATGAACTATGGTGAACGTAATTATGATGCTGTTCGTAGAGCGCATCCAGACTGGCTCATTTATGGTTCTGAAACCTCTTCAGCTACTAGGACGCGTGATTCTTATTATAACCCTGCTCAAATCCTTGGACATGACAATCGTCCAAATCGTCACTATGAACAATCTGACTATGGTAATGACCGTGTTGGATGGGGAAGAACAGCTACTGAATCATGGACTTTTGACCGTGATCGTGCTGGCTATGCTGGACAATTTATCTGGACAGGAATTGACTATATTGGAGAACCGACTCCATGGCATAACCAAGATAGTACACCTGTCAAGAGCTCTTACTTTGGTATTATTGATACAGCTGGTTTACCAAAGAATGATTTCTACCTTTACCGTAGTGAATGGTATAGTGCTAAAGAAAAGCCAACTGTTCGCATTTTACCACATTGGAACTGGACTGAAGAGACCCTTAAGGATCGCAAGATGCTGATTGATGGAAAGGTTCCGGTTCGTACCTTCTCAAATGCTGCAAGCGTCGAATTGTTCTTAAATGGAGAGTCGCTTGGTAAAAAGGAATTTACTAAGAAAAGGACAGAAGATGGACGTCCATATCATGAGGGAGCTAAACCAAGTGAATTGTATCTTGAGTGGCTTGTGAAATACCAACCAGGCACACTGACAGCGATTGCTCGAGATGAAAATGGCAACGAAATTGCGCGTGATAGTGTGACAACTGCTGGGGAGCCAGCAAGAGTTCGTCTGACTAAAGAAGAGCATGTTATCACTGCAGATGGAAAGGACCTATCCTACATCCATTATGAAATTGTTGATGGCGATGGTAATGTGGTTCCTACAGCTAACAATCTTGTTCATTTCAATCTTCATGGTCAGGGACAAATCGTTGGTGTGGATAATGGAGAACAAGCTAGTCGTGAACGCTACAAAGCTCAAGCAGATGGAACATGGCAAAGACGTGCTTTCAATGGTAAAGGGGTTGTCATTGTAAAATCAACAGAAAAAGAAGGTAAATTTACTCTTTATGCAGATTCTGCTGGTTTGACATCTGATAGCGCAACGGTCGCAACGGTGTCTGGTAAGAAAGAAAATCGTCACTTTGTAGCCTTTGCTCCTGTAAAAGCAACAACTGATGTGACGACAAATCCTGAATTACCTCAAACAGTAACAGCTATTTATAGTGACGGTAGTGTTGAGGAAAAGACTGTAACTTGGGAAATGCCATCTGACTTGCTTACAAGCGCAGGTGAGAAAAAAGTATCTGGACGTGTAGAAGGTTTGGAAACTAAAGCTGAGGCACTTGTTAAAGTGATTGCTTTAGATAGATGGTTACCAAAAGTTGCTACAGTCCCAGTTGGAACGAATGCGGCTGATTTGGATAAAACGGTCACAGCTGTTCTGACAGATGGTAGCTTGATTGATACTGATGTTGTTTCTTGGACCTTGAAAGACCCTGCTGCTTTGAACAAGGAAGGTGGACGTACGGAGGCTACTGGTAAATTGGTAGATGACGACCGTGAAGTGACTGCAACCTTTATCGCAAGTAGTAAGGAAACAACAAGTAGCATTACAGGACTTACTGTTGGGGATAAAGCTCTTGAGAATTTCGAGTCTGGCAAGACTTATTACCGTGTGTCCCTTCCTTACACTGGAACAATTCCAAGTGTTGGAGCTCAGACTACTGGTTATCAAGTAACTGTTCAGCAAGCTTCTGCTGATAATGGTTATCAGGCTTCTGTCTTCTTGAGTGACCAAAAGGGTGACTTGGTTCAAACTTACTTAATTCAGTTTGTGAAGGAAGCTCCTGCTTTGAAACGTTTGGAAGTGGTTGTAGAAGGAAAAGAAACTGCCACTGAAGATCAAGTATTGACTTATCACGTCATTGGTCGTTATGAGGATGGTTCACAAACAGAGTTTTCGGCTTCAGATATTCACTTAGAAGCTAAATCATCTGATGGGGGACATCTTGAGGTGAATGGTCAGAATCTATTGCTCTATACTAAGGGAAGAGTGACTTTGACACCTCGAATCGATAATCAAACAGAGAAAACAGAATCTGTAACCACTGAAGTGGTGATTAAAGAAAATAAAGTCAGCAAGAAGATTGTGAAACTTCATCCTGT
>CAUSQY010000114.1:0-3504 GCA_963533645.1 uncultured Streptococcus sp.
CCTTCAAGGTAGATAACATCAACGCCTTCGCTGACTGCAAAGTAGTCTTTGTTTTCAGTTTTCTTAGCATTTTCTACCAATTTTGTAAACCAAGCATTGCCACCTGTTTCAAGGTTGATACCGTTATAGAAAATCAAATCAGCTTGAGAAGTTTTCTTAACGTCTTCAGGAAGTGGTTCGTATTCGTGTGGGTCTTGACCAACAGGAACGATACTGTGAAGATCAATCTTGTCACCAGCAATATTTTTAGTAATATCAGCGATGATTGAGTTTGTAGCAACAACTTTTAGTTTTTGACCAGAAGCTGCATCTTTTTTTCCGCTAGCACATGCTACAAGAGCAATGACGGAAAGAAAGAGAACGAGTAATGTACCTAATTTTTTCATTAGATCCTCCAATTTATTGGGGCTTTACCCCTTATTTTAACAAATGTTTATTTTTCAGTTTCAAATATCGTTGTTTTGGAGCGATAAAGAAGCTAATGAGAAAGAAACTAGCAGCTGTGAGCACGATACTAGAACCTGCCGCAACGTTAAAGCTATAGCCGATAAAGAGTCCCAAAACTGAAGCTGTAGCTCCAAAGGTTGAGGAAAGGAAAATCATGCTTTTCAGGCTATTAGCATACAGATAAGCAGTTGCAGCTGGGGTAATCAGCATGGCTACAATCAGGATAGTTCCGACACTTTGCATGGCTGTCACAGACACGAGAGTCAGGAGTACCATGAGAAGGTAGTGATAGAAATTGACAGGCATTCCCATGGCTTTGGCCAAGAGTTCATCAAAGGAAGTTATCAAGAGTTGCTTGAAGAAAATCCAGATTAACAAGAGAATGACTGCCCCAACACCCATAGTAATAAACATATCCGTATCTTGGACGGCCAGGATATTACCAAAAAGGATATGGAAAAGGTCAGTTGAACTTTTAGCGACACTAATCAAGATGATACCGAGGGCTAAGAAAGAAGAAAAGGTAATGCCGATGGCGGTATCGCTTTTGATAATCGAGTTCCCCTTGATGTAGGTAATGATGATGGCAGCTAGCAATCCAAAGACAATGGCTCCGATAAAGAAGTCAAGGCCCAAGATGAAGGAGAGGGCTACACCTGGCAAGACAGCATGTGAAATGGCATCTCCCATGAGTGACATCCCGCGTAGAATGATGAAACATCCCACAGCTCCAGCTACGACCCCGACGACAATAGCTGTTATCAAGGCATTTTGTAGGAAATGGAATTTTTGCAATCCATCGATAAATTCTGCAATCATAGGTCACCTCCATTGAAAAAGAGTCGATTACCGTAAGCTTCTTTGAGATTGGCTTCGGTAAAGGTTTCTTTGGTTGGACCAAAGGCAATCACTTCTCGATTGACAAGCAAGACTTGATCGAAGTAGTGGGGAACCTTGCTGAGGTCGTGGTGGACGATGAGAACCGTCTTCCCAGCTTTTTTCAGATCTCTCAGCGTATTCATGATGATTTCCTCACTGACAGAGTCAATCCCAACAAAGGGTTCATCCAAGAGGATATAGTCGGCTTCCTGCACCAAACATCTGGCAATCAAGACCCGCTGGAATTGACCTCCAGACAGTTGACTGATTTGACGTTCAGCGTAGTCAGCTAGGCCGACGATTTCAAGGGCTTCTTGCACTTTCTTCCAATGTTTAGCATTTAAACTGCGAAAGAGAGGGATAGAGGGAAAGAGTCCTAGCGAGACGCACTCCTTGACCTTGATGGGAAAGTTGTAGTCGATATTGATTTTTTGTTCGACATAGGCAATTCGGTGTAAGGATTTTTTAACTTCCTTGTCATCGAGAAATGCCTGACCTTGATGTGGGATAATTCCCAGCATACCTTTTAATAATGTTGATTTTCCAGCACCGTTTGGACCAATGATACCGGTAATTGTTGGTCCTTGGAGCACTAGTGAAATATCCTTAAGTGCCAATGTTTCTTTGTAGGAGACACTGAGGTTTTCGATACGTATCATACAGTTGTATTCCTCCTGCCTCTTAATATACCTTAAAAAAAAAATTAAGTCAAGTTAATTTTTCAAAAAATTAAAATATTAACTGTAAAATATTTAAGTTTCTTTAATCTTGTATTTTAATTGCATTCCCAGGTAATTTTTGTTAAGCTAAAAACAAGTACAAATGAAAGCGAGAACAAGATGACACGTTATCAAGATGATTTTTATGATGCAATCAATGGAGAATGGCAACAGACAGCTGAAATCCCAGCAGATAAGTCTCAAACGGGAGGTTTTGTTGATTTAGACCAGGAAATTGAAGACCTGATGCTGGCGACAACAGACAAGTGGTTGGCAGGAGAAGAGGTGCCTGAGGATGCTATCTTGGCAAACTTTGTCAAATACCACCGCCTAGTTCGTGATTTTGACAAGAGAGAAGCTGACGGTATCAAACCTGTCTTACCACTCCTTAAAGAATTCCAAGAATTAGAGACTTTTGCGGATTTTACAGCTAGACTAGCAGAGTTTGAACTTGCAGGAAAACCAAACTTCCTTCCTTTTGGTGTATCGCCAGACTTTATGGATGCTAGAATCAATGTTCTATGGGCCAGTGCTCCAAGCACAATCCTGCCAGATACGACCTACTATGCAGAAGACCATCCTCAGCGCGAAGAGCTCTTGACTCTTTGGAAAGAAAGCAGCGCAAATCTCCTCAAGGCTTATGATTTCTCTGATGCAGAAATTGAAGACTTGTTAGAGAAAAGACTAGAATTGGACCGTCGAGTTGCGTCAGTGGTGCTTTCTAATGAAGAAAGTTCAGAGTATGCTAAACTATACCATCCATATGCTTACGAAGATTTCAAGAAATTTGCGCATGCCCTACCTTTGGATGACTTCTTCCAAGCCGTTCTTGGACAAGTGCCAGACAAGGTTATTGTAGACGAGGAACGCTTCTGGCAAGTAGCAGATCAATTCTATAGTGAAGAGGCCTGGCCTCTCCTCAAGGCAACCTTAATTTTAAGTGTTGTCAATCTCTCAACCAGCTATTTAACAGAAGAAATCCGTGTCTTGTCAGGTGCCTATAGCCGTGCGCTTTCAGGAGTTCCAGAAGCCAAAGACAAGGTCAAGGCAGCCTACCAGCTAGCACAAGGTCCTTTCAAACAAGCCTTGGGTCTCTGGTATGCCCATGAAAAATTCTCTCCAGAAGCCAAGGCAGACGTGGAGAAAAAAGTGGCAACTATGATTGATGTCTATAAGGAACGCTTGGCTAAAAATGACTGGCTGACTCCTGAAACTCGTGACAAGGCCATCGTCAAACTCAATGTCATCAAGCCTTATATCGGTTACCCAGAAGAATTGCCAGAACGCTATAAGGACAAGGTAGTGGATGAGACTGCTAGTCTTTTTGACAATGCTCTAGCCTTTGCGCGTGTGGAAATCAAACACAGTTGGAGCAAGTGGAACCAGCCTGTAGACTACAAGGAGTGGGGCATGCCTGCTCATATGGTCAATGCCTACTACAATCCACAGAAGAACCTGA